>NZ_JBFHFD010000170.1:0-14279 GCF_041583735.1 Novipirellula sp. | reverse complement strand
GTCATGAATTCCGGAATCAAAACGCTCGACGCAGACGGTTCACCCTGGAGCAATTCCATCACGCAACCATTGGACAACCAGCAAGGCACTGGAGTGCTCAACCTGTCACGTGTTTACGAGATGTATTCATCCGGGCAACAGCCTCCGGGGCGGGTCACTGCTCTCGGATACGACTTTGGCGAACTGCTCGGTACAGTCAACTCCGGCGGCGGAATCGTGACCTACGATCTCGGCAACGCCACGGTTGGTGGCGAAATCGACGTCACGCTGACCTGGGATCGACATACGTTCTGGAACGACGTCAATTCAAACGGGCGTATCGATTCGAGCGACAATTTTTATGTCGACCCCAACGACGCACAGGACAATCTTGATCTCGTTCTGTTGCGTGATTCGGTACCGGTCGCGCGATCTGAAAGCACGGTCGATAATGTCGAACACCTGCACGTGACCAATCTGCAACCGGGGCGATACGAACTACAGGTGCTCCGCCGTGACGTCGCCAATTCCGGCCCTGGAGAAACGTATGCGCTGGCATGGCATTCCAACGCCATCTACGCTCATCCGCCGAAGGTCGATTCGATCCAAGTTGGCCAATCAGCCTCTCGCAGCCTTGTCACCGAGGTCACTGTGAACTTCGATCAATTGGTCGAGCACGCCGAGCTGGCTAGTGCATTCGTGCTCACGAACACGTCGACCCAGACGCAGGTGGGGCAAATCAACGTGCTCGCGGCAGACAACGGGAACAAGACCTCGGCAAAACTGACCTTCGCGGGAGCAGCCACGTCGCCACACCAGGGGTCCGGGGCCTCGACAACTACTTTGGTTGACGGCAAATATGAACTGCGGATTCGCGCCGGCCACGTCATTGGCCAGGGCGGAATCGGGCAGGGCGGAATCTCGATGTCCGAAGACTATTTCTACACCGGTTCAGCGGGAACCGACGACTTCTTCCGACTCTTCGGCGATACCGACGGCGACCGAGACGTCGACGGACAGGACTATGGACGCTTTGGATTGACGTTTTTGCAAAATTCGCTGAATCCGAATTTCAATCCTCAGCTGGACTACGACGGTGACGGTGACATCGACGGCCAAGACTATGGCAACTTCGGAATACGTTTCCTCAAATCGCTTGATTGATCCAAGCGATCAGAGCCCATCAGCACTCCCATCGCCCCACCCCCGGCGAACCGACCGCCTCCCCAACCGATTGATGCCCGTCAACTGGCGGTCGGTCTGGTCAGTCAAGAACGGGCGAGCAAGACGCCCATCCGGTGGAAAAGGACTATCCGGCGGAGCAAGGTTTTTTTCCGCCAGAGATCGGTGCGCCACGGGAGTCGCCCGTTCGAGAGGGAGCCATCATTTGGCGGCGGAGGAACCAACGTGGCTCCTTTGATGCCAATCCGTCCCCTGCGTGTGGTTTTTCTCCAGAGTTTTTAAAGTTTTTTAACGTTGGCACAAATTCTGCAGAGGGCTTAACGGAGGTTTCTACACACCTTCTCTCCCGCACCATGTAACGACCGCTTGTATCGGAGCTACGCGATGTCCGCCGGCAATCTTCACCCCGCCTATCTTCCTCTTCGCCACGAGCAGCGACGCGTGTTGCGTCCCCGTGCGGCGGGCAGTGAGACGGTCAACCAACCCCTTCAGCTCCACGCGCACTCGCGGCCGTGGTGGGTGATGCTGATCGCCAGTGTCGTGGCTCTGGGAACCAGCGGCTACCTGGCGTGGTCGTCCTTCACCGCATCCCCCGTCGCCGGTTGCGACGGAGGCAGCCTCTTCAATTGTGAACACGTGCTGCACAGTCGGTGGTCGACGGTCTTGTCCCTGCCGGTCAGTGTTCCCGCGTTGGCGCTGTACGCCACCGTCATCTCGCTACTGCTTTGGAATCCGGTGTCGGAGTCCGTTGCACGAACGCGCTGGACGATCCTGGGCGCTGCGTCGCTGACCGCCGGATTGGCGGCGATCTGGTTTGTCGCCCTGCAAGTGTTTTCGCTCAATCACCTGTGTCCCTACTGCCTGGTCGCCCACAGCTGCGGGATCGTTCTCGCCGCGACGTTCCTGTGGAATCGCCCGATCACCTCGGCTGGACTGAAGTGGTCGGCAGGGTTTGCCGGCCTCTCCTTGATCGGGTTGATCGCGTTGCAGAGCATGAATGCGGAACCGGAGACGTTCGAGGTGATCGAATACCCCGACGCGGCTCCGGCTCAGGTTGGAACGTCCGTGACATCGCCGATCGAGCCGCAAGAAGAGATGCTGTTTGAATCACCGGTCGCATCTTTGGATGCGGATTCAAATCAGCTGGCCAAGGATCTCGGACGTGAGTTCGAGTCCGTCGTCGCGGTGCTGGTCCATCCGGCGTCACTGTTGACGCTCCAGGTCACCGAACCGGCCAGCCAACCCCGCACCGTTAGCATTCTCAACGGAATGAAACTGGCCCCCGCCAGTTGGCCGTTGCTGGGCAAGCCCGATGCGCAGCTGGTTCTCGTGGAGATGTTTGACTACACCTGCCCGCACTGCCGGCGAACGCACGAGACCATTGAACAGGTCAGAAAGCAGTACGGTGATCGTCTCGCGGTGGTCACGCTGCCGGTCCCACTCGACGGCAAGTGCAACCCGACCATCCGCTCGACCCATGCCAGTCATCGCGAATCCTGTGAGCTTGCCAAGCTGGCGATCGCCGTTTGGCTGACCGACCGCAGCCAATTCGACGGTTTTCACAGTTACCTGTTCGACGCCCAGCCCGGCTACGCACAAGCGATGGCGAAGGCAAAGGCAACCGTCGACGGCGACAAACTGGATCAGCACTTGCGCAGCACCTTGCCCGCCGACTTCATCAAGCAGCACGTCACGCTGTATCAAAAAGGCGGTGCCGGGACGATCCCCAAGTTCCTGTTCCCCAAGGCGACGACCGTCGGAGCCATCGAATCATCCGACGCGATGATTCGTTTGATCAACCAACACCTGTCTTCTTAGAGACGGGCGAGAGCCGCAACGACCGCAAAGACCACACGGCAACCGTTTATCGCTGCGCAATCGCAAGCGTTCGATTCGCCGAGGGGGGGAATTGCCGGCCGGGACAGCCGGTGACGTTTAATCGTCGGCCCCGAAAGTTCGACGCGGCAGGATCGCATCGATCCCCCGTGTCATTCGGCAAGAAGGATGTATGCCAACTGAGCCAAGATCAGCACGACGCAAACCGACGCGAACAACGATTTTTCCACCACGGTCCATCGACCTGGTTGAGTGATGCTGTCGCTGTCGTCGTGGTTTGGTGTGGCTCCAAGGGCCAGTCCGCCGGTCCAGCGGCCGAGCAGGACGAGGCTCTCGACGATCACCACTGCGGCGAAAGTGTAGCCCACGTCGGCCAAGCTGAATCTACGTGAGGGGATCCACAATTGTAAGAATTCCAGACCTACCAACAACGCCAACGCGGCGGCGAGCATCTGGCGTCGCACGGCATCCCAAGCCGCTGCACCCAACAAGCAGGCGGGAATCAAGCAGACGGCCATCGTCATCACGAAGGTGCGGAAATCGAATTGGGCGTCCAACCAAGAGACGACCGGGCTCGGCAAAAACACCAAATCTGCTGCGGTGGTCGATGGTTTGACAATCGCGTAGGCCGCGACGCCTAACGTCACCACAAACCAAACACCAACCAACCTCAGTCGCCACGATTTCGGCGTTCCACGTTCCGGCGGGACGGTGGAGATCTCCGGGAATTCATTGGCTGCCAATGGTGTGCATCCATTTGTGTTGAAACTGCCGTCCTCAGAGACTTGATGGTTGGCGTACCTTTGCGCAAACCTCGCGAGATCGATCGCCTGCAGCCAGATCTGACTTGGACTGAGCAGCATCGATACGGACTTGATAGCCCGGTCGGTCCGCGATGTCGACCGGTGATGGTTCGTCACCGATCGAGCATGCCTGTCGTAGATCACGAATGAATTGCGCTAGAATCGACTTTCGCCCCAAGTGCTTGACCGCATAAACGCGCGCCGCGGCGCCCAATGTTTCCCGCAAGTTGCGGTCACCGGCCAATCGGACGATTGCGTCGCAAAATGCGGCAGAGTCGGCCGGCGGCACGATGATGCCGTGTCCGTCAACGACATCGGCAATTTGGGTTCCGATTGAAGCACAAGCGACGATGGGGCGTCCGGTGGCGAGCATGCCAGTCAACTTGGACGGCATCACCAGATCCGCGGCGTCGGCCTTTTGGGGAAGCAAATGAATGTCTGCCGAATTCATCAATTCGTTAAACCGCTCCATCGGCTGGACCGGAAGGAATTGGACGTTTGCCAAACCCCGCGATGCGTTCAGCAAATCATCGTAGGCGGCACCACGTCCACAGATCACGAAGTGTAGATTCTCATCTCGAGTGGTTTGGCGTGCGGCGTCCAAGATAATCTCCAGCCCCTGCTTGGCTCCGATATTACCCGCGTACAGCGCAACACACTTCCCCGTCGGAATTCCGAATGTTGCACGGATGGAATCAATCGTCCGCTTCCTCTCTGCGGTGCCGTCAGTGACCTCCGAATGGTCGGCATCTGGATCGGCCATTGGCTCAAGCGGCTTCATCACATCGCAGTCGACCCAATTGGGAAATGCAACCACACGCTCCTCGGCCACTCCTTTCTGGACGAGCTTCATCAGCATGTTCGGTGAAATGCTGGAGACACGATCGAATCGTCGCATCAGAAAAGCTTCGGCAGCCAATACAAATCGTTTCAACATCGGCTGCTTGAGAATTCCGAGTTCAAAGGCAGCATCGATCTCAAAATCCTGAACGTGCAGCCAAGCCTTGGCTCCGGTCAAACGTGCAGCAATCCATGTCGTCGGCATACAAAGGGCGGCGGGTTCGACGGTCATCACAACGTCAGGGCGAAACCGGATCACGCTCCAAAACACTGCCGGAATGCTCGACAATCCGAAGGACGCCAAATGGATCACGCGTTTCAGCCCCGAGACGGTTGTTGGCACCCACAACGGGCATCGAATCACTTCGACACGTCCCCTGCTGTCCACCGATTCGGTCACTTCTCGCGAATAGAGACTCCCGCGATATCCGTCCAAGATCTTCCATTGAGGGTAGTAGGGAGGTGTGGTGACAACGACCACGTCGTGCCCACCCTCGGCAAGCTCCTGAACCATCTCCCCCGAATACTTCCCGATCCCGATCTCTTCGGGCGCGTAGTTCAAGCCGTGTAGTAGTATTCTCATTCGTTTTCTTCGTCCCTTCAGAGTGAACAACGTGGGATGGCCTTCCAGCCCGTCAATCCAAAATCACCAGCTGACATTGGCGAGTTCATCATGTCGCTGGACTGGCCGAAGCGTGGCCGCAGAACCCGTCCCCAAAAAACGCACCTTCGGACAAATGCAGACACGCCATTGCCTCACATCGTCGGTGAAGATAGGTGAGCAACGTTCGTCCTGCTCCGCGTCTGCCACGCATGGACGAGACGTCTTGTGAATTCAGGTGAACGGGACTTTGAAAGGTGCGACCGGTCTGGAAAATCGACATCGCTGTATTGGAAGTCTGCCACCACGAAGGCCACGCCGCGTTCGGCAATGAATTCACGAAAGGCCTCGATTCCGTTCTGGATCGGTTCGGAATTCCGAAAGAGTGAGACCCTTGAAGAATGCATCGGGACATCAAAACACACGACTTTCGCCCCATTGGCCAATGCCAAATCGATCAATTCACCTGCAGGCGTGTCTTCCGTTGGTGGCAGATCCTTCTCAAATTCGCGAATCGCCGAATTCAACGTATCCTCAAAATGGATCATCGCCTGGACCCTATCGGAGTCCGTCCGAATGCCGCCCTCGGCAACCAAGTCGGCGATCCCCGGCGGTCGCTCAACCTTCGTAGAATCTAGAATCGTCTGGATCTTGCTCTTCAGCATGCCCCGCCAACTCATCCCAATAATCTCGCGTTTTCCCAGCACCAGAAAGTCTCGCAGCGGAGCTCGGATGGCCAACTTGATCCGACCTTCCAAATCGAGATGGGACGACATCAGTGTGACCGGATCGATGGTGGTAACCGAATCTAAATAGAGGTGCCAACGCCAGGGATCGGATTCCCGGATCTCGTGATCCCAAAAGAACTCATCCAATGTGTAGAAACTCGGTAGGCACTGTGGCGTCTCGACGAAGATGGTCGATCCCCGAAGTGCATCCGGGTTCGCCGCGAGTCGATTTCGCAGTGCGTGCAAATGTATTGTAGGGGGGCAATTTCCCATCCCAAGGTTGATCACGCATCTCGCCTTCGATCCGATCATCGCCCGCCGAAATACATCCTCATCGACGGCCGATCGTGTGCGACTGGTGCCGACAAACAGAATCTGCGAACGAGGTAGTTCCGAGGTGATGATTCGGTCGCGATACCAATTGAGTGATCCACCAGTGCTCCACCGACTTTGGTACGTCAGCTCAACAACGGCGATCATTAGGATGGGCAAACAGATCCATTGCAATGCCATCCACTTGACAGCAGGGCGATCGGAGTTGTTCATGTTGCAGACTTGAGACGTATCCGGCGAAACTAAAACTGAAAATAGACAAACGCCTCAGACTGCAATGGTGTCAGCACAATGATCGCAATCAGAATCGCAGTGCATAGCGACGGACCGATGCCGAAATTCCAACCTCGGATTTCGGAAGGATGGTCAGAGTCTTTTGTTAAGACATCGAAACTGATCATCATTCCCGCAAAGATCGCAAGCTGCACGGCCAAGAACACGGCCTGATTGGTCGGCGTCAGGTCAAAGCTTGCCAGCGCTTGCAAGAAACCCAGTACCTGTGGAAATGATTCAGCCCGAAACAACAGCCAGCCGAAGCAGGTAAACGCGAAAAAGACCAGCCATTGAAAAAACACCCCGATCGCTGAAGCTCGACTGCGTTCCACCAATGCGTCTTTCGCCCGATAGGCAATCAGCAGGAGTCCGTGAAAGACACCCCATGCGACGAACGTCCAGGCGGCACCATGCCACAGTCCCCCCAACACCATGGTCGTCATCAGATTGCGATAGGTGGTCCGCCGTCCGTGGCGGCTACCACCCAACGGAATGTACAAATAGTCTCGCAGCCAACTGGATAAACTAATGTGCCACCGACTCCAGAACTCGGACGGGTTAAGCGAACTGTAGGGCAATGCGAAATTGCGCATCAACCGAATTCCTAGCAACAACGACACGCCTCTCGCGATTTTCGAGTAGCCGGCAAAGTCCCCATAAATCTGAAACGTGAATGCGAGGATTCCGATACAGGCCAATAGACATGACTCGGGACGAGTCACCGAGAACACTTCATTGGAAACGATCGCAAGATTGTCGGCGATCACCATCTTCAAGAAGAATCCCTTCAGGATCAGCCAACCACCGTCGATCCAATTGGCGACACTGACCGTGCGTGGCAATCGAATCTGCGGCAACAGGTTCGAGGCCCGCTCGATCGGCCCCGCGACTAGTTGGGGGAAGAACGATACGAACAGCGCAAAATTGAGGAAGTTCGTTTCCGCGTCAAGTGAACGACGGTAGACATCGATCGTGTAGCTCATGGTTTGAAACGTATAAAACGATATCCCCACGGGCAGTACAATCTGTAGCGTTTCGTAGTTGGCCTGCAGTCCCAAGGCCGTCAACACGCCAGCAAAGCTCGAAGCAAAGAAGTTGAAGTATTTGAAAATTCCCAACAAAGAGAGGTTCAGGATGCAGCTGGCGGAAAGCAACACCTTTCTCTGTGTTTCACCTTCGGTCGTTTGCAGTGTTCTCGCGATGATGTAATCACAGAGCGTGGATGCAAAAATAAGAGAGAGGAAACGATAGTCCCAAAAGCTGTAAAAAGTGTAGCTGGCGACAAGCAGCAATACGTTCTGTGCGCGGTGCTTCAGCAGAAAGTAGAGCGGCAAAAGCGTCGCCAGGAAGAGCAGGAAAAACCACGAATTGAATAGCATTTCTACAACCGCTGAACGGAAAACACCGGGCCGTTCGCAACGCCGTTCAACATCCGCCAATCGCCAATCGTTGGCTGACGGATGAGGTTCAACCGGCAATCATTTCAAGGAACAGGTTGAGTCGACTGAAGGGCCGACTCCGGGCACTCGTGGTTGGACTTCACAACGCCCATCTGTGTCGCTTCGCCTGGTGCAATTTGAAGCTCTTGAATCTTGCAGTACACCTGCGTGAAGTAGCCCATTTTCAGGATCGCAAACGCGAGTCCACGCTTCCCATCCAAGAAGCCGCCCATCATGAAGTACGCGCCGAAGAAGTAGACGATGCCCGCAAACGGCGACTCGATTAACCGATACTTGATTTTCTGTTTCAGCGTCAGCGGCATCGTTGTCTCGCCGCGCGTCTTCATCTGCAAGAACCGACGTGCTTCCCAAGAAGAGTACTCGTTGTGTTTTGCGATGTAGTGGGAAACATCGCGAAAGTCGCGGTGATCGATCCTGCTTTCGATCTTCCCCACCTCACCATCGATGATCGGGTGCTCATGAATCTCCATGTCCAGGTGACTCCATCGCGATTCATCAATCCGCTCATACTCACCGGCCCCGACACGAAACAGCGCCAGCTTCTTCAGCGGATACCCATGCTTCAGTTCCTGCCCCAGAAAGTAGATCGAATAATTCAACCAATACCCTGATGCCTTGGACTTCGGAAGCGTGTTGGCGAGTTCCCGTTTGAAATCATCCGAGAGAATCTCATCGGAATCTAAGAAAAGTACCCATCGAGTCTTTGGCGTATGATTGCGGAGGAACCAGTTTCGCTTTTTGGGGAATTTGCCGTCCCACTGGAATTGCACAAGCGTGGCACCATGCTCTGCGGCGATGCTCGCTGTCGCATCTTGGCTGCAGGAATCAACGACGACAATTTCGGACGCGAATCCCCTGCCGATCGCCTGCAAGCATTCCGAGAGTCTCTCCCCATCATTTTTCGTCGGGATGACGATTGTTAAATCGATCATTTGCAGTTTGAACCACCACGTTTCTTGATCAAGGTTGCGGGGTTTCCCACATACACTCCTTCTTCCTCGGCGTCGCGGCACAGGACGGAACGTGCCCCAATGACTGCGCGATCACCGATGCTGACTCCCGGGCCGACAAACGCCTCCGCGGCGACCCACGCTCCTTCGCCCACCTGAATCGGTTTTGCAACGAGCTGAAAATCAGGGTCGCGAATATCATGCGTTGCCGCACATAAGGTCGTCCCCTGAGAAATGATCGCACCACGGCGAAGCCTGATCCGAGCCATGCAGTAGCAATTAACGCCAGGCCCCAAACAGGCGTGCGGTTCCATTACCAAATTGCTCGGAAGCCAAATCTTGACATTCGAGTACACATGAGCGGTCCAGTCGATGTCCGCGCCGAACATCCGTAAGATCGCGACCCGATACCGATGTAACGGGGGAGGTGTCCAAGAGGCGAGGATGAGCCACGTGAATTTCCAAAACACGCGCATCAACCGGTTACCCAAAGAGTAGCTGGCGCCACCTTCGCTGGGCTTCGCCGCTGACGCATCTAATAACGCACTACTTGACATAAAGACCTCTCCTCAGGACGCGCTGACGACAACGCGATTGTGCCGACAGAGTTTTTCTTCTGCTCCGGCCACAGAATCATTGATCGCGGCGATCAATCGCTTGGCGGCAGCCTCAGGCAAGAAATGATTCGTATAACACGACTTTGCCGCCGCCGCCATTTCGGCCCGCTGCGGACCGGAAAGCCCTGTCCATCCTCGCAGCAGCCGCATTGTGCCCTCCTCAGTATCCTCGTCGACGATGGCCGCACCGTCCGCGGCGATTTCTTGGTGGATGTTGATCTGATTGCTAATCAGTACAGGTTTTCCGCATGCGAGAGCTTCGACGACCGCGATCCCAAAATTCTCTTGATGGCTGGGCAATACCATGGCTTCACATCCATAAAACGCGCCCCACTTTGCGTCGCCTTGTAGCATTCCGGGAAAGTAAACCGTCGGCCGAGCCGTTTCGCCACTGCCGGATTGATCGGTTAAGCCCAGATCGGATGCGAGAGCCTGCATCTGTCGAGAAAAAGCGGAATCCAAGGGACCCGCGACGACAAGCGGGGGCAGTTTTTCGCTGTGGTTTTTGGCGAGCTGAGCGTAACTTCGCAGCAAATGGTCGACACCTTTCTTGGGATGAATCCGACTGAGGTAAAGCAAGAAGGATCGGCCCTTGAGTTGCGGACACTTCTGTTGGAATTGTTCGCGCATCGACACTGAAAACTCAGGCGGTTTTGCGACACCGTACCCGACGTTGAACTCGCGACGCGGTCGGTAGGGCCGAAAGGGTTCACGGGCAAGTTCCAATTCTCGTTGGCAAGTAAACAGGATGCCATCGGCTTGATTGATCACACGGTTCTCAAGCAGTTTCCAGTACAGATAGTTGCGGTAGGCTTTCAGGCGTCTTGAAGGATCGTTCTGAAACCAGGGGTCCAACATCCCATGCGGCATCACGAACAGCTTGGGTGTTCTTGCATGGTGTTTTCGGTAATCTGCGATTGCACGTGTGACGGCGGAGGAGTGATACAACCAGAGGGCGTGAACAATCACCGCGTCAAAACGTTCAAGATTTCGGTCTAGCCATGGGCGAAGAGCAGCCGAGAAGGCCCAAGGTCCGGCTCCACGGCCGATGCGATGAATCGGAAACGGGTCCACTGTGCGAATCGGATCATCCAAGCAGACGACCTCGTCTTCGACACCGAGCGATTGAAGTGCCGGCACCAGGTTTCGGATCCCCTGACAGGGACCGCCGGAACTTGGATCCATCGTCGGAATTGTGCGTAGAATTCGCATTTGTTAGTTCACAAAACCCGTTTCACGAGTGAAGTACTTGGCATCATTCGGGAGACTCTTGATTCGCCTGGCCGGCACACCTGCGTAGAGCTGATGCGATTCCGTGTACTCCTTGCTCAACAAAGACTTCGCCCCAAGGACGCTACTCGGCGGCAAGACGGCGCCTCCTAATACGACTGAGTCCGTCCCGATGAAACAATAGTCACCGATCGTGATGGGGCGTGCGTCCTGGCGATTCGCAATGACGTCAATCGAGTGAGTCAAGAATTGGGAGCCATACCCAGCGATGGTGACAAAGTCACCGATCAAGATTCGCTCTGTACAATCTAGATGATGGTTTTTCGTAATCGCACTCTGCGTACCGACGACCAATTCCGGTCGACGGCCGGAGATGTGCTGGAAATGATTCGGGTTGTTTTTTGGGAAACCAGTGATCCAATTTCCACGTCCGATCTTCGACGACTCACCCAGTTCCAGCCTGTCCAGGTGAATCGCAACACTGAAATGATCAATTCGAGAGGATGGCCCCATCACCAAGTGTTTCGGAAAGATCCACGCGAGTCCGATTCTCGCGGTTCGATGGAGCTGGTATCCGAGCCAACGCTGGAGAATGATTCGTTTGATCGACCAAGGAAGTACGATGATTGCGAGGAAGAGCAGCTTCTTCATTCAGTTGCCTAGCCCGTGCATCTCGAAATACTTACGCATCATCTCTTCGGGTTTGAAACGCTCGCAGTTGAGTCGCCCAGCTTCGATCAGACTGCATCGACGGGCAGGGTTTCGCAACTCGGTGATCGCTTCCGCAAATGCGTGCGGATCGTATGGATTCGCGTGGATGGCCGCACCGCCGCTGACCTCGGGCATCGGCTGCACATCGCTCGCGATCACGGGGGCCCCACATGCCTGGGCTTCGATTAGCGGCCACCCAAAGCCTTCCGAAAAGGACGGGAAGACAAATGCAAAGCAACGGCTATAGAGAGCCCTCAACGTTTCATGGTCGGGACGTCGCACCTGAATGACTCTCTCTGCGAGTCCCAGCTGCGAAGCCCGCAATTCGAGCTCAGAAGTCAGCGGAGCACCGGCAAAAACAATTGCCCCGCTCCATTGCGTCCCCGCTTTCGCCGCCATCTCCAGCAACATCGCCCGGTTCTTTCGACCGAGCGACGAACCGATATGAAGCAGAAAGGATTCTTCAGGATCAACCCCCGCTGATTGAAGCAATGGCTTCGCCTCGTGGCAGGGCATCGGAGAGAAATTCGCGTTAAACCCGTTAAGCACGACGCTCCAGTCACGTTGGTCCGGTGGACAGGCATCGGTCACCGATTTTGCAAGTGACTGCAGTTGCGTGAGCGTGGTGGCCGAGACGGCTGCAACCTTCTTGGATCTTGTAAGATTCCGCAGGATCCAAGCCTGCATCAGCTTGCCGGCCTTCGATGCGGGGCAATGAGCATCCACGTCGCCCCGGGCTCCCCGTATCGCCAGGACATCATGGCAGGTGATGGCAGATTGGTCAGGGGGAAGTTGCCGCATGTAGAACGCGTTGGAGTGATCTGCGACGTGAAAACAAGCGTCATGCAGTGTTCCGTCGCGACGCATCGTTGCGATTCGCTTGCGAAGCACTCGTGGATAACGCACCCATTTGTCGAGGTAACCGAGCCACTTGGAAATCCCGGACGTCGTGCTTGAGTGCTTCTTCGCAAAAAGCACTTCGGGCCGCCAAATCTCGGCGGCAATCCCCTGGTCCTCCGCTCCGCGCCGCAACATCTCCGCAAATCGTTCCATGCTCTGTTGGCGATCCGGCGGGTAATTTCCGATGATGATGAGCTTAGGCATGTGTTGATCGCCTCTTGGGACGGGAAACCGGCAATCCCGAAACAGGCCTCGGCTTTTTCATCGCCGCCAGCATGAGTCCGCCGCTCAACACGATAAAACCTAACGCTGTCGGTTGAGATGTGTTTCCCATGAACATTGAATGGATGCCAACACTACCGAGAATCAATGGCAACGGGTTGCCAAGCTTCACCGCGAGAAGTGAACGCAGTGTCATCGAAGCGGTTAGGAAGCCACGATACAGGATCATCAAGAGCCCCAGCAGCGGCCCCAACTCTCCAATTGTTGCCCCCCAGCCTCCCTCAGCAATGAGAAAAGCGTGGCTGCTACCGGTCAGCAATTTCGCACCCGCATTGGTGCCCATTCCAATACCTAGCCCGGCAACCGGAACGGTGTCGATCGACTCGAAGGCGCTCACCACTCCATAGCCGATGATCCGGTTCTCGACGACTCCGGCGACACCGTCGCCTTCACCTTCTGCTTGAGTTGCTGCTTCCCATCGTGAACTGAACGCTTCCATCGCGGTCTGAAACACCGCCGACTGAGACGCGCACGCGACGACGATCGCAAGCCCCAACGAAGCCGGAAGAATGTTTTTCAATAGCCTTGGAGAAATCCCAGCCGCCAATGCAGCAAAGAAGAACGTGATCGCATACTGAAAGGCGATTGCCCGGCTGATCGCCAATGGCATCGCAATCACTAAACAACCGCCCGACACCCACAGCCATTTGGGAAGCGGTCGCGGCCCGCTTACCAGCCAGCCGACAAACAGTGCAGCAGCTAAAGAATAGAAACAGGCAACACCGTTGGAAAAACTGAACGTCCCCGCGCTGCGGTGCCGACCGCCCGCACCGCTGAACACAGACGTTCCCTCGCCGCCGACGCCTACGTTCACGAAGTGGGATTGCGGCAAATAGAATTGCATCGCCAGCAGAATCGTCATCGGGATTGCGATGAGCAAGGTCACTTTCGAAAAATGCCACACATCGCTCCGGTCAAAGACCGCAGGGAAAAGGAAAATGAGCGGGAAATGTAGAATCAAAATCCTTGCGCCGAACAACGCGACGGAAAGACTACCGTGACCGAGCCCAACGGCCAGCGGAATCGCGAGCAGTCCGACCCCGACAAAGCCCCAGACCCAAATGTTCTGTAGCAAGTATTTGTAGCCCAAATACAATGCGGCGATGCATATCGGATCTCGTATCACAAGAAGCGGTGTCGCAAGCTGAGGTAACACCCATTTCCTGAGGGCACCCTCAAAGATGACCAGAAGAAAGTAGGCCCACAACAACAGGCGAATCTGTCTTTTTCGATCCGACATTACGATTTGCAATCCGCAGATCGCGTGGCGAGACTCAGGGCGGGAAACACGGCGACAGGCAACTTCTGAACAAGGATGCACGGCCTACTGGACCGTTGCAGCCACCTCAGGACGATTGTTAGGTCTAACGGTCTTATGAAGCCAGGCAAATCGCAACTTGATCATCGATGCAAACCCAGGCCGAAGTCGTTCCGAAATCAAACTCAACCCTACCGACGCGACAAAAGCGAGTCCGATTCCGAGCAGGTTGGTCCGCCCATGATCAAAACGGACTGCGCCCGAGATGGCGGCAAAGAACGCCAGCAATGGAAAGT
>NZ_JBFHFD010000169.1:0-14375 GCF_041583735.1 Novipirellula sp. | reverse complement strand
GTTCAGTGATCTTCGCAACTGCAATTTGCGACCAAACCTCGAATGATGCGGATTTCAATTCGGCATCATCCAGCGTTTTTCTCGCACTCGCCCAGACTCCATCATTGATGACGTTGTCGGCGAATTCCTGGCCCGCCCAAGTTAACGCCAGGTTTGCTTTGCCGTAGCGATCTTTCCGGGGGGCCGTGTCGATGCCGCTCAGCATGGCACTTTGGGTCAACAACTCGATGTGATAGGCGAATACCCCATCGTCGACGTCGCCAATGAGTTGTTGGACTTCACTGGCCGACGGCCGCGTTTCATGCTTGCGAATCGCAAGCACGATGGCTCGAATCAAATCCATGTCGCGTATCATCTTCGTTGCTCGCTAGATGTTGGTTCTTGTACTTCACGCGATCAGCGGAGCACAATCAGCAATTGCTGACAACATCAATCCTCTAGCGGACTTCCAAAAAAACATCCGACGAAGCGGTCGATTCAATCCGCGTCGATGTTTTCTCGGGCCGCGGACCATACTGCGTGCTCGCCGCTGCTAGCGCGATGAATCTCGATTAAACCATCAAAAGAGCAAGCTTTTTAGACGCCTTTGTCATCGATACGTCTCGACAACCATCTGAAATGGCTTCGCTGGGCGGTTGGCTTCGCTGGGCGGTTGGCTTCGCTGGGCGATTGGCTTCGCCGGGCGGTTGGCTTTGCCGGCGAGTTTTAAAGCCGGGAGGACGTCTTGGTGTGGTCAGCATGGCTACGGCTTACTTGCCATCATCTCGCTCGTGACGAGGCGAATTGGCACAGCGTGTGCATAAAAAAGCGTATGCGTAAATGTGTAGGACCAAAGGCAAGCCGTTTCAGTTAGAGCATCTCCGTCGCCGATCCGCCAGAGGAAATCATGAGCCACTTTGATCACGCCAAAATTCTTGTGCCCTATGACTTCTCTGAATTTTCGCTGCCCGCGGTGGAAACAGCGATGAAGATCGCCGGCAGGAATGAAAATGTTACGGTATTGCACGTCGTTGAACCCGTTCCGCTCTACGGCTATTCCGCTGACAACGGCATCGAACTTGGCGGCGGCGCAGGCTGGGGAATGCCCGACGTTGGTTTGTCGGAAGAGATCGACGCGGGCCATCAACAGCGTGCGCTCGAAATGTTAAAAGCGGAATTTGACGACGCTGCTCACCGCGGACTGAATTACGAAACGGTCGTCAACGAACCGGCACACGGAATCACTGACTTTGCCGAAGCAAACGGTTTCGATTTGATCGTGTTGCCGTCGCATGGCCGCACAGGCGTTACTCGTCTGTTGATCGGATCGACTGCCGAACGCGTCGTCCGTTTAGCTCACTGTCCCGTGCTCGTTTTACGCGACTAGCGACGAATCCACTGTGGGTTTACGCCAAACAGAAGAATGGTGTTGCATCGTCCCTAGAAAGCGGTATCGGCTCCCGAAAACGAGACGCCTTCGGATTTGTCCACCGTGACGGAGGTCCCGTACAACAGAGTTGCCGTACAATAGACTTAACGATATTCAATCACGACCCTATCGCTGAGGTTATGCAAGGAGAATATGAGATGTTTCACAAATCCCATCTAGAACATTTTGGCGAGGGATTTCCTCAAGATTCCATTGGCTATGTGCCCGCCAAAGGCGATTGTTGGCGGCAAATGCAATTTGATCACGCCGACATGGATCCCAATGCCGAGGGGATTTCAGCGGAAGAAAAGAAGCGTCGCCTCGAGTACCTCGACACCGTGTGGTGGCCCAAAGTATTGCAGAAAGTTCACGTCGAACGACAGCGGCTCGAAGCTGAGCATGGGGAAACGTTTATCAAACGTTGGCATCAAGCCGTCAGTCGCTCTGCGGAACAACCGCACGGTTTTGGTAACGGATAGCGAGACGCCGCGTCACACGTGTGCGATTTGTAACGGCAACGATGCCGCTCGTTCCAATTCCGCACAACCGCGTTGCTATGTAGAGCGATTGTCCTCCATTGTTTCGCTGCTTTTAGCTAGCTGGGTTGGCGTCACAATTAGAGATTGCTGTTTTCGTTTGCCGTTCGGGCCATCGCTGTGAAGGATATAGAGATGGCAAATTTCGGCATTTGCGTTGTGTCGCTACGCTCGTCAGAGCGTGGAGGGGTTATTGGCAGATACGTATTACCACCTTCTGGCGAAGGTAACTACCCCCAAAATGCTTCCCCAAAATGCTTCACAGCACCTTCGTTTTTGGCACCCGCCCCGATTTTGTCTCCATCCAACCGGTCCTATCGCCCAGACGGCTATCATAAGACGAGACGGCGATCATAAGAGCAGTGATGTCGTACGAGTTCAGCAGTCTCCATTGGAGACGATTTCGCGAAGTGGCATTCATCCAAATGCTCTGAACATCAAACGGCATCCATCGTGTGGGAATAACGGCAGGACGAAGCATGGAAACGCTGATTGAACGATTGTGGCATCAGACTGCGGCGGACGAAGTCGTCCAATTGCTTAAGAGCGATGCAAACAGCGGGTTGGATCGGTTTGAGGTCGAGGCACGGCAACGGCACTTTGGCGTCAACGCCATTCCTGTCCGCCGCGGTCCCGGACCGCTCGTTCGTTTTTTGATGCAGTTTCATCAGCCGCTGCTGTACATCCTTCTGACGGCGGCTGCGATCACCGCTTTTTTGGACGAGTGGGTGGATGCGTCGGTCATCTTTGGCGTGGTGCTGGTCAATGCAGTTATCGGCTACTTGCAGGAAACAAAGGCCGCCAAAGCACTCGAGGCGCTGGCCAAGACGACATTAACCGAAGCACGCGTGGTTCGATCGGGAGAAACGCGAAACGTCCCGTCAACCGAATTGGTGCCAGGGGACGTAGTGCTATTGCAATCGGGTGACAAGGTCCCTGCGGATTTGCGTTTGCTGCGGTCGCGCGATTTGCAAGTGGACGAGTCGGCGCTGACGGGCGAGTCGGTCCCGGTCGAAAAGAAGGCGATCGAACTGCGTTTGGAAACGCCGCTCGCCGAACGCCGCAACATGGCATACGCCTCGACCCTGGTGACTTATGGTCAAGGCCGCGGTGTCGTGGTGGCGACGGCAGCGAAAACCGAAGTCGGGCGGATATCCGAACTGATTTCGCTGGCCGATGTGCTGGAAACACCGCTGACACGCAAGATCGCCAAATTTAGCCGCGTGTTGTTGGTGGTGATTCTGTTATTGGCCGCGGTCACCTTCGCCGTCGGCGTGTGGCGTGGGCAAGCCAAGTTCGAGATGTTTATGGCGGCGGTTGCGTTGGCGGTGGGGGCGATTCCCGAAGGACTGCCTGCCGCAGTCACGATTACATTGGCGATAGGCGTCGCTCGCATGGCTCGACGGCGTGCGATTATTCGAAAACTGCCCGCGGTGGAAACGCTCGGCGGCACTACCGTTGTCTGTTCCGATAAAACAGGCACGTTGACCGTGAACCAGATGACCGTGCTGGAAATCTGGGCCGCCGGACAGCGATTGACGGCATCGGGAAGCGGTTATGAACCGAGCGGTAATATACAAGTCTGCGGTGACGATCAAGCGGATGTTTTGTCTAACGCCGCGGTGCGTCATTGTCTACAGGCCGGATTGATGTGTAATGACTCGCAATTGGTTAGCACAGAGTCGGGATGGAAGGTGCAAGGCGATCCGACGGAAGGCGCATTGATCGCCGTGGCGGGCAAGGCAGGTTTGGATGCAAAGCAGCTCGACCGAAAATTGCCTCGGTTGGACACGATTCCTTTTGAGTCACAGCATCAATACATGGCGACTTTGCACGAAAACGGTGCGAATCACACACGACATCTTTACGTAAAAGGAGCTGTGGAAGTCCTGCTGTCGAAGTGTCCGTTGGCCATGATGACTGCGGGAGAAACCTGTCCACTGGATGTCGCGGTGGTTCATCAGCAAGTCGAAGCGATGGCGGCCGAGGGATTGCGAGTGTTGGCGTTTGCGGGAAAACCGCTGCCACCGGCGACCCACGATATCAGCCACGGCGATGTCGGCGACCTCGTTTTCTATGGATTGCAGGGCATGATTGATCCGCCGCGACCCGAAGCGGTGGCGGCGATCAAAGCGTGCCAGACCGCGGGCATCCGCGTGAAAATGATCACAGGCGATCACGCCAAAACGGCGCAAGCGATTGCGCAGCAACTCGGACTCGATGGAACGCGCCCGAGCGACGCGCACGACCCGATCGTCAAGACCGCTCACGATCTTGCCGGGACCAGCGACCAGCAGTTGATCGAGGTGGCCGATCAGGTGGCCGTGTTCGCCCGAGCGACCCCCGAGTTGAAATTGCGACTCGTACGCGCGTTACAGGCCAACGGACATATCGTCGCCATGACCGGTGACGGCGTCAACGACGCACCGGCACTAAAACAGGCCGATATCGGGGTGGCGATGGGGATCGGTGGGACCGAGGTCGCCAAGGAAGCGGCCGATATGGTGCTGACCGATGACAACTTTGCCTCGATCGAAGCTGCGGTCGAAGAAGGCCGCGGCGTGTTTGACAATCTGACCAAGTTCATCGTTTGGACACTGCCCACGAACATGGGGGAGGGGTTTGTGATTTTGGCAGCAATCTTTGTCGGCGTGGCGTTGCCAATCCTGCCGGTGCAAATTTTATGGATCAACATGACCACTGCCGTCTTGCTAGGCCTGATGCTCGCCTTTGAGCCTAAAGAAGACGACATCATGACGCGACCCCCTCGCGATCCTCACGCTCCTATTTTGACAGGCGAGTTGATCGGCCGAATCGTCCTCGTCTCGCTCGTGATGTTGGTAGGGGCCTTTGGTTCGTTTGAATGGGCGATTGGACGAGGCTACAGCGAAGTCGTCGCTCGCACGGTGTCGGTGAACGTGTTTGTGATGGTCGAATTGTTTTATTTATTCAACTGCCGCTCGCTGACAAAATCGATGTTCGAACTTGGGATCTTGTCCAACCGCTGGATCGGTCTCGGGGTGGCGGCAATGTTGGGATTGCAGATGGCGTTTACTTACGCGCCGATCATGAACCGCATTTTCCACAGCGCCCCGATCGGTTGGGATGCTTGGTGGCGAATCCTGCTGACTGGATTGGCAACGTACATGATTGTCGGATTCGAGAAATGGGTGCGGCGAAAACGCCGTAGCGGGACGCGAGTGGCTTCCGATTCCGCTTAGTTTGCCAAGGTATTGATAGTGCGATTGCGCGACCGTGATCGAACGAACCATGCGATCTGCAAAGAGGAGGCTACTGCTTAGGATCGGACTTTGTCGGATCCCGTCGACCTATCCTGTCTTTTCTCGACTTGTTTTTGGATGCGACGTTCGACCCACCCGACGAAGATTAAAACGAGCACTGCCATGATCGCGACACCGACGGCGAAGGTGAGTTGTCCCACCGCGACGGCGATGCCAATTCCGGCAGTTAACAAAATCGAAGCCGCAGTGGTCAACCCTTCGACCCGATTGTCTTGATGATGAATGATCGTGCCAGCGCCAAGAAAGCTGATGCCGACCACGATGGCTTGAATCATCCGAATCGGGTCGGCGCTAATATTGCTCTCGTTGCCTTGATTGAATCGCTCGAGCACGACATCGCCAAGCAGCACCAACATCGCCGAGGCGGCACAGACAAACATATGAGTCCGCAGCCCGGCAGGTTTGTCTGCAAATTCACGCTCGATGCCGACGACGGCGCCAAGCGTGCCGGCGATCAAGACCACAATGATTTGATGAAGCTGGTCTTCCATGGGACTGAATGGGGATCGGATTCGGGGCGTCAATTCGAGGTGTCAATTCGGGGGGATCAAGCGACGGGAAGTACGCTGCTTTTCCATCGGGAACAGGGTCAACGAGCGTTCCGTCATCGACGGGTTACTGGCCAACGCTTCGCTATTGGCCAACACTACAAATATCGTGCCGAATCGGTTCGAGCCGCTGCTGGATAAAAAACCAAGCAATCAACGCCATCAAACATTCCACCGCGATGAAAAGCATGCGGGCCATCATGGCCGCCAGCAGCGCGTGTGTGGGGCCGGTCACCAAACCAAGGATGGTCGTTAATACCAATTCGCGAATGCCCGCACCGCCCGGTAACAGCGATGCAAACCCGATCACCATGGCAAGTGAAATGGATGCGGTGGCGATCGCCAACAATTGCGCAATCGATGAGGGGGGAGCCGCGGTAGGAATCGCGGTCACGATCATCGCGAACGAGCTTCCGATCAAAATCCAGCCAAGGGTGGACCAAGCCCAGCCCTTGCCGCAAGCTAACCAGGCATGACTTCCAAGCTCGGAGGTTTGCCGCATCAACCGAGTGGCAACAATTTGAAGCACTGGGGGTAGCGTAGGGACACTGGCTAACACCGCTCCGGTTGCCGCGGCGACCATCATCCAAACCGGAACTGGCAGCGTAACGATCACGATGCCTGCGACCGCGGCGCCCACGGCCATCATCATGAATGTTTCCAAAAACACGCAAATGGTTGCGGGCATCACCGGTACCGAACATCGTTTAAGCACGCCGACTCGCAACACGACAACCATTGCCTTGCCCGGCACATACTTGCCGATGTGTCCGAGCGTTTGGGCGGCAACAACGAGAGCCACCGGAGGTCGATGACCGAGCACCGCCAACCAGCCGCGAAGCACCATTGCCGATACAAGCGTGCCGGCCGCATACAGTAACGCGGCCAATCCGATGCGTGACCAGCGGATGGTGCTTAGCGTGGGAATGCTTTGCCGCAGTGCCGTTCGTTGCTGCTTCAGCGAGCGGGTTGTGATCGAATCATCCGCTGCGGCGATCTGTAAGTCGATTTCATGAATCTGGCGGACCACACGCTCACGTTCGGTTTGCCATTGGCGTACAGCGGAACGGACGGCAAAAAAAAGTCCCACGATAACCACGATGGAAATTATGATCTTGGCGATTCGCAGCCATTTTTTGCGACCGCTGCGATGCGAAGCCACAGGCCGTGACGAGACAGCGTCCATTTCGGAGGATTCGTTTGACTTATCCACTGCGATTCTTTCGAGAACGATTGTTCCGTCTATCCATAAATTCGGTGATCCTTCACAATCGGGCACGATCCGATTGGGATACAATTCCTAACCACGCTTCCCCCACTTCCCTACCCCCCAAGTCGAGCAGGCTCGATGACGAAACGTCGACCCAAAAATAATCCCAAACAATCTCAGCCTATCGCACCGATTGCTTCCTCCGGCCAGGCATCATCGACAACGCGTTCGGACGACGATAACGCTTCGCCGCCGCGAACGTTGGCGTCCACCAAAGCGATGTTGGAGCGGTTGCCGTCGCTGTCGCGGATTTTGTCGGTGCTGATGCTGTTGCTCGGTATATTCGCGGTCGGAGCGTTGTTCTACAAGGTGATGGCCGGATTCTTTGTGCCGTTGTTCCTGGCCGCCCTGCTGGTCGTGATCTTTCGACCGGTGCACGATTGGATTTACGCCAAGACAAAAGGGAAGCGTCGATTGGCCGCCGCTTCGACCACGCTGATGATCCTGATGATGGTGTTGATGCCAATGATTGTCGTGTTGTCGGTGGCGACCAGCCAATTTACCGCGATGGTCAGCCACATGAATTTTAATGATCTGACCAACGCACTTGATCGTGCTCGTGACCAATTTGGGATTTCATTGCCGCACGCGGAAAAGTTTCGCCGGTTGGATGAGCTGACCGATTCGCTGGACGATTCGGTGCTGGTCAGTGAAGGGCTGCGTGGTATCGACCAAGAGACGTCGGTCGCCGAGTTTTTGATGTCGTTGTCCGGCGTGATGCAGGCTTCGGAACATCGTCAGATCATTTTGGACAACATTTCCGAAGCAAAATCGCTGATCCTGTTTCTGCAGAACGATGTCGAAGGTCCGCCCGCTGCAGATGCAGCAGCTGAAATCGCGATCGAGCGGCTGGACGAACTCAAGAATTCGTTGCCCCACGCCAGCGAAGTTGCAAATCGGCCGGACGCGGCAGATCCGATCGATGCGGGGGCTCGCGAACCGGCTGCGGATTCCGACGTCGCGTTTGGCGACCCTGAGAACCAGCGTGATCCGGATGACGTTGTTCCGCTGGATCAACTGAACGCCGAAGAACAATTTCATCGTCAAAGCGTGATCGCTTCGGCGGCAATCCGATCATGGATGCAAACGTTGCTTGGAGGCACGCTACGCAGCCAAGTGCGATTGATCGCCAACCCGAGTGCCGAAGATTTCAAGAGTCTATTGAGTCGCGGACGTGAATCGCTGCAGCCGCGGTTTGTCAGTCTAACCAGTGCAACGGGAAATTACCTTGGCAAGATCGTGGTGGGGTTATTGGTTCTGATCATTGCGGTTTACTTTTTTCTGATCGATGGCGCCGCGATGATTCGCACGCTGATGCGGCTGAGCCCGCTAGACGACAATTACGAACGGCGGCTGTTGTTGGAATTTGATCGCACCAGTCGCGCGGTCGTGTTGGCAAGTGTACTCAGCGCAATCGTGCAAGGGGTCTTGGGGGGGCTGGGCTACTATGTGCTCGGTTTCGAATCGGTGGTGTTGTTGTTTTTGGCCACCACGCTGATGTCGTTGGTGCCGTTTTTGGGTGCCGCGTCGGTTTGGGTGCCGTGTGTGGTTTGGCTTGGCATGGTCGAACAACGCTGGACCGCGGCAATTGTGTTGGCGCTATACGGGATGTTGGTGATTTCATCGATCGACAACGTGATCAAAGTCTATGTGCTGCATGGCCGTTCGCAATTGCACCCACTGTTTGCTCTGCTGAGCGTGTTGGGGGGCGTGAAAGTGTTTGGTCCGATCGGTATTTTGGTAGGCCCGATGGTCGTGGTGTTCTTGCAAACGCTGCTTGAAATCCTCAATCACGAGCTCGATGACACCGCCTCGGCCGAAGCCATCGCCGAAACGACGGCGAATGAGGGCTAGACGGCCAAACTCGCTATTCGCACCTTGAACCGTCTTTGCTTTGCTGCGGCAAAGTTAAAACTGGCCGAAGCAATGTCTTGGGAAAAAGATCTTGCCGTTGCGTGCATCGATGTGATGCCGTGATCTATCATGGCAAGCTTTGAATCCGAAACAGAAGATTCGCGTTACATTGACCTTCTTTGCATTGCGAACGTCAAATAGGAGATTGCGGAGATGAAAATGGTCATTGCTGTCGCGAGGATTTGCCTGATAGTTGCGATTTGCCTTGCCGCCCCGATGTTGGCAGTGCTATTAGGCGTCGGTGGTACTGCGGCATGTGCCGAAGAGGTTCTTTTCAGCACGTCGTTCGAATACGGCGACGAGGCCGCTTTTCGTGCGGTCCAAGACGGTCCGATTCGAATCCATGCGACGGGAACTGCAAGTGTCACGTCGAAATTTGCTCGCACGGGCAAGCAGTGTTTGCACCTGCTGGGCGACGAAAATAATTCGATCACGTTTGTGATCCCTGCCGAGATCCAAGCGGTCAAAGGAATCCAATTCCATGCGGAACGCTGGACCCGTCGAGACCCGTTTTCATTTTTGGTCGAGGCGAGACAAGGTGGCCAGTGGCACGAGGTTTCCAAGATTGACCGTATCGTCAACGTCGGAGCTAGGTTTTTGTCGCACATTCAACTTGCGATCCCCGCTGACGAAAAGGTCGAGGCGATTCGCTTCAGCGTGACCGCAGCACCCCAAGCCGGGGTTTTGATCGACGATTTGTCGCTGCTCGCATCGCCGCCGCAGCGACCGAGTTCGATTCCATCGGACGTGATGCCGACGGAGCCACTGAAATTGATCGATGATCAACCGTTGTTCGTGTCCGGCCAAAACGACACGCATACCTTTCGAATTCCCGCGATCGCAACCGCGGTCAATGGCGATTTGATTGCGGCATGTGATGCGCGCAGAAAAGGGAGTGCGGATTTGATCGGACAACGTACGATCGATATCGTCTTTCGGCGTAGCACCGACAACGGCAAAACCTGGTCGCCGGTGGAGGTGCTTGACCCGTACCAGGACGGCGGCTGTAGCGATCCGTCTCTGATCGTCGACGAGACGACGGGGGATGTCTTTTGTTTCTACAATTACATGGTCGCCGATCGAACGAGTAAGGAATACCGCTTCGTGGTGCAAAAAAGCTCGGACAATGGTGTGACTTGGGACGCACCGATTGACTTTACCGATCAAGTGGCTGGTCCGGAGTTGAAGGATGCCTTCAAATTCATTACCTCGGGCCGCGGAATTCAAACGCGTACGGGTTTGCTGGTGCACAACTATGTGCAGGTTGGCAAAAGCGTCACGTTGTTTGCAAGCCGCGACCACGGGGCAACTTGGGAAACGATCGGTGATGTCAGCCCCGGTGACGAGTCGAAAGTGGTCGAGCTACCCGACGGAACGCTGATGGTGAATTCACGGATCGGTCCGGGAAAGCGGTTTGTGCACCGGTCATCTGATGGCGGGCAAACGTGGGACAGCGTCAGCGATTTCAACCTGCCCGACCCTCGCTGTAACGCCTGTCTCATCCAGTACACGGCCAAGCGAGATGGTTATGCCAAAGATCGGCTGCTATTTGTCAATGCCGCGTCCAATTCGGCACGCGAAAACTTGGCGGTGCGGATCAGCTACGACGGCGGTTGGACTTGGAGCGAAGGCAAGGTGATCGATCCAGGACCGTCAGCCTATTCGGAGATCACGGTACTGGCAGATGGCAGCTTCGGCGTGCTCTACGAACCAGGATACAAAGAGGTCCGCTTCGTCCGCTTCACGCTCGAGGAGTTGACCGACGGCGAGGATCAATTGGTCAAACCCTACGCTGCTGTAGGGAACAATTGACTGTCTCCATGAATCTCGCAGTCAGCGGCATTCACCAACGCTGTGATGAATTTAGAGACGACAATTGACGGCATTTGCGCTGCGTAGCTACGCTCGCCAGAGCGTGGATGGGGGCCGGCCAATACGAATCACCACCTTCTGGCGAAGGTAGCTACGAGAAAATGCTTCACAGCGTTTCGGTCAATAGTTGCCAGCAGACGAGTTGCATTCGTGGCATGTGAAACGGACCTTTCCAAAGATTGCCTTTCAGCGTCGAACTGACGCTTCCGTCGCGATGAAGGTAGCCAAACCACTCGCCATGTTCGGGGTCGGGAAAATGGTCATACGTCCAATCATGGATCATCGCGTGCCATTTCGCATACTTCGGATCGCCAGTCAGTTCGTAGGCTAACAGCGTCGCGATGATCGTTTCGTTTTGAGGCCACCAGAACTTCATGTCGTGCCAATATTCTTGAACCGGCAACCCGTTGACGTCGACGAAATAGAGCATTCCGCCGTGTTCGCGATCCCAGCCACGCTCCCACATCCAGTCGAGCATCTTGCATCCAGTGCGAATCAGTTCCTGATCGCCACGGATTTTTCCTTCCATCATGATGAACCACGCACCCTCGATCGCATGCCCTGGATTGAGTGTCCGCCCATCAAAATGATCGATCTGTGCACCGTCGATTCCCACCGTTTCCATCACGCACTGAATGTCGTCTTTCAAGTGAAAACGCCGAATGTCTTCGATGCTGCGGTCGATCCACTCGTTGGCATCGGG
Organism: Novipirellula sp.; assembly: GCF_041583735.1. Taxonomy (NCBI): domain Bacteria; kingdom Pseudomonadati; phylum Planctomycetota; class Planctomycetia; order Pirellulales; family Pirellulaceae; genus Novipirellula; species Novipirellula sp. The sequence goes on along the minus strand of NZ_JBFHFD010000169.1, from coordinate 2,822 downwards.
CAGGTTGATTGATTCGCGTAACTCTTGGGCGGTGACGATCGTGATCATCGGAAAGCCGAGGCCACGTAGCGGACGGGTGTCGGTGAATTTGGGAGCGGTGTCCTGGGGATTCAGATTGTGATCAATGAAACGCTGAAACGTACGCTTCGCTTTTTCGGCATAATGCGATTCGCCCGTTGCTTTGGCCAACTCTCCGTAAGCGATCGCAGCAAAGCTTTCGGTGAACGCATAGCGTCGCTTACGAATCGGTTTCCCATCGCGGGTGACGTGAAACCACATCCGGCCGTCACTCGGGTCAAAGCAGTGATCGTCAATGAACTTTGCCCCGTGCTTGGCGAACTCGAGCCATTCAGGTCGCTGATCAACGTTGTTGTAGAGTTCCCCCAACAGCCATGTGAATCGTCCCTGTTGCCACACGCCCTTGTCGGTATCAATGACAGTGCCGTCACGGTCCAGTGACATCATGAAACCGCCTTGTTCTCGATCGACACAGTGCTTGGTCCAAAATGGCAATGTGTCATTGAGTAATCCATCGCGGTACGTCGAAATCAATTTAGCACGGCGGATAGCATCCATAAACATCAACCTCGTAGCGAAAGTCGCAGAGACTTTCGGTTTTCCTTGGTTTGGTCGAAACTCTCTGCGAGTTTCGCTACGTCACTTACGATGCAACGTATAGATCGTCAAGCCTGTCAAATCGTTGGATGGCTTGCCAAACGCGAGACTGCTGGCGAAACCGACGACGACACAGGAGGTAATGCCGCTGGCGGTGTAGAGATATCCGTTGACGGCAGTGAACTTCCACAGACAAAACATCACTCCGGCACCCACGATCGCACCAAGCATTGCCCCGGTCGCATTGGCTCGTCGGCTGAGCGCTCCCAACACGAACAGTCCGCCCAACACTCCCATGAACAAACCGATGACCATGATGAACGTGTCAAATAGCGACTTGATGTCGGGATTCACGAAGACCAGTCCTAGCAGCGTGCCAAGCACTCCCAACGCGAGCGTCCAGAAACGGGCCGCGTTGAGGTAGCCGTGGTCGGATTTGCACAGATTTAATGGACGCATGAAATCGGTGACAATCGTGGTGGCCGTTGAGTTCATGCTGGTCGACACCGTCGACTGAGCTGCCGCAAACACGGCGGCCACGATCAGCCCGGCGATTCCAATCGGCATTTCACGAGCGATGAACAATGGAAAAATTTGATCGGTCGTGATCGTCGGATCCAGTTTCTCGGGATGCGAACGGTAGAAAGCAAACAGTGCCGTTCCAATCCCAAAGAACAATAACGTTGCTGGGATGGTCAGCACCGCGTTGGTCCAAATCGAACGTGCCGCCAAATCTTGGGTCGCCGTGGTCATATACCGCTGCACCACCGCTTGATCGGCAGAGTACGACGAGACATTCTGAGCGATTGAACCAAGGATGATCACCCACAGGGCGATCTGCGCACTGGTGGCGTCCCAGTGAAAATTCGCAATTTGAAACTTGTTCGCATCCGCTGCTGTCGTCGCGAATCCACCGATACCTCCATCCACGCCGCTGACCAGCAAGATCATCGCCAACAGCCCGCCACCCAGTAACACCACGGTTTGGATGGTGTCGGTCCAAATGACGGCTTCGATTCCGCCCATCGTGCAGTAGGTGATGCTTAGCACGCCCATCAACAACACCGATTGTGCAGGGGTCAGCGGTGTGGCGACCGCGAGCGCCAAACCGGTGAGCGACATCACCACGGCCATTCGGAAAACATGAAACAGCGTGAAGCTGGCGCTGCCAAACAGACGCACGCTAGGACTAAAACGCTTTTCCAAGTACTCGTACGCACTGGTTGCGTCGATCCGGCGGTAAAACGGCATCACCACAAAGACCGCCAGCACCGCGACCACCGGTATCATGAAATTGCCAATCGAGTACACCCAATCCTGAGCAAACGATTTGGACGGAATGCCGGTGAACGTCAGCGAGCTGAGCATGGTGGCAAAGATGCTGCAGCCAGCGGCCCACCACGGAATCGTCTGGCCGCCGCGGAAGAAATCGTTCGTGCTCTTGTTCTTGTTGGTGAAGTAGACTCCAACGCCGACCATCGCAAGCAAATAGCTAAAAAGGACGATGTAATTGACTGTGCCGAAGTCTCGATCGGTGCTGGTCGGTGTGACGCGATACACCTGGGGCGATCGCACGCGTGGACGAACTTCGCCGCTGGGAATGACGATCGAATCGTCCCACTTCACCGCGATCGTGGTGACATGATTCGCGGGCGTTGCGCCCGCTTCGACCCAGGTATCGGTGATCGTGTGGTACGCGAGTGATTGTTTGATAAAACCGGGATGATTGTCTTTGAGCTCATCGCCCTGGAAAAACAGTGAGCCATCGGCGCCGCCTAGGACGAAGATGTGGCTTTGCCCAAACCCAATTCCGGTGCCAGCCATCACGCACCGCGGCGTTTCATTTCGCTGCCGCCACTGCTGTGTCACGGGCGTGTACTCCCAAACGTCTTTTAGGAAGTCAACATTCTCGCCGTCTTGTCGCCGGCCGCTGATCACATAGACGCAATCGTGATAACCGTTGTGCTGTGCGACAGTCAGATTGAACGCGCGGGGCGGACCTGGACACGACGGAAGCTCTTTCCAAACGAATGCGTTGGGGTCGCCTTGCTGCGACAAGTCCAGCGACCAGAAATTGGACATCGCCGAATCGAGTGACGCATCCTGTTGGCCGCCCGCGAAATAGATCGTATTACCGGATAACGTGGCGGCGCCATGGGCACAGGGCTTTGGTAGCGGCGGATATTCCTCGACTGTGATTTTTCTGC
>NZ_JBFHFD010000168.1:0-14414 GCF_041583735.1 Novipirellula sp. | reverse complement strand
GCCAAAGTGGGATCGAAATCAGCGACTGGTTTCCTAATAACGTTTCACCGATCGACGACATCTCGGTGATTCGATCGATATGGACGACCGACGACAAACACGGCGCTCAGGGGCAATTCCACTCGGGACGGCACATGCTCGATCCACGCGTGCCGACCATCGGGGCCTGGATCAATTACGGCCTGGGGACCTTGAACGATAACTTGCCCCAGTTTATCAGCATGGGGCCACGTTTTTTTGATCGCCGCGACGGCCATGATCTTGGGCCGGCTTACGATTCGGTCGGTTTGAAGGTCGATCCCAAAAATCCGCTGGATTATGCCAGAGCTGAAAAAGAGGTGTCCGACCGTGAGCAGCGATTGGGGTTTGATCTGGTCAGCCAGCTTAACCGGCTGAATGAATCTCGGTTCCCACACGATGCCGCGCTGGAAGCAAGAACGAAGTCTTATGAGTTGGCGTTCCGAATGCAAACCGCAGTTCCCGACGTGATCCGGTTCGATGGCGAAACCGCAGAAACACATAAGCTGTACGGGTTGGACCAACCTGAAACTCGCGATTTCGGCCAGCAGCTACTGGCCGCTCGCCGGTTCACGGAACAAGGCGTCCGATTTATCCAGATCATGCACGGCGATGGTGCGGCAGGTGCTTGGGATCAGCACTCCAATCTGAAGAACATGCACAGCAAACTGGCCGGTCAAGTCGACCGTCCAATCGCGGGTCTGCTGACCGACCTAAAGCAACGAGGAATGCTGGATGAAACGCTGGTGGTGTTTGCCACCGAATTCGGTCGCACCCCAGGATCTCAAGGCAGCGATGGTCGCGACCACCATCCCTATGGATTCAGCGTCTGGATGGCTGGAGGAGGACTGAAAGGGGGCGTTGTCCACGGGGCGACCGACGAGATTGGATTCCACGCCGTCGAACAGCCCCATTATGTCACCGACGTGCATGCCACGATTCTTCATCAACTCGGTCTCAATTCGCACCGCATGGAGGTCCCTGGTCACAAGCGGCTCGAACAAGATTTCGGAACCGTGATCCACGACATCATCAGCTAAGCTGGTCATCCGCATCGTTGGTGCGGGCGATGGCACACGTCAAAAGAATGTTTTGTCAGTCCAGAGCCACTGCGATTGCGTTATACTTGACGACTTCCGCATTCTCGTCAGTGGAGCTTCGTTATGAGTAAGCTGTTTTTCGGTGGGTTGGTGTGCCTAGCGACGTTGTTGTTGGTGGGATGCATCGAAGAATCCGTGGTGGTGAAAGTTAATCGTGACGGCAGCGGGGTGGTTCACGTGCGAAGCTACCATCAAAAGGGCAATCTCGGTTTTTCGATCGGCAGTTCCAAGCAAGAAACGTCGTCAGAGAAAGATCCAAACGAGGGTTTGCCATCGGAGGAAAAACTGCAGGCGTTAGCCGAACGTTTGGGCAAGGGAGTGCGAGTCGAATCGGTGGCGGCGGCGACCAATCCGCAAGGCTGGAATGGTTTTGAAGTCGTGTTTGCCTTTGACGATGTCAACGATTTAGTGCTCAGTGATCAGCTGTTTGCGCTGGGACATAAATCCAAAAAGGATGCCGAAGACGCAGAGGGAACGGAAGCCGATTCCCCCAAAACCGGACCTCATGAAAAATTTTCGCTTGTCGAAGGGACGCGGTTTCAGCTTGAGGGCGACCGCTTGTTGATTTCTCGTGACAGTGACCATCAGCTTCAGGCGAATGCAAATCAGCAACCGCTGCAGGCGACCAAAGATCCGTTTGCCGAAGAGCCAAAATCGCCGAGTGTGGTTTCAATCACCGGTCCACAGATGGAAAAGTTCATGAGCCAAGTCTTGAAGGATGCGCGAATGGGACTGTTCGTGGAATTGGAAAGCGGAATCGGTGAAACCAATGCCCGTTATCATAACAAAGACCAAGTGACGCTTTTCAAAATCGAAATTGGGCCGCTGCTGGAGCAAAAGCCATTGGTCGACAAACTGTCGCGTTTAAGTCATCGGTACCACGGTGCAGAATTGCGAAGCGAAACGCAAAAACTCGCCGAACAAATCAAGGGCCTGAATATCGACATCGAAGATCAAATCAGCGTCCAGTTTGCCAAGTAAGCTTCGTCACAGCTTGATTTTGAAGTAGCGAAACTCTTGGAAAATTTTCGTAGTATTCGGCAAGCAACGAACGTCTCGCGAGACTTTCGCAACGCATAAAAGAGGCACAATCCTTTTGGAAAAAAAGCTTCTCAGCGTTGGCCCAAACGGCTATCAAACCGAAAGAGTACTGTCTATCTACTTAAGAGACTTTCATGGAGTCGATGTCACGGAACACTTGGTCAAGTTCCGGTTTGAAAAGGTCGCCAATAAGCAGGTCAGTGACACTGCCGCGGTGGTGTGGAAAGCGACGTATGAATTCTCCGAAACTGAATCCGTCGTAATATTCGCAGACCAATCGCCGCATTCGGTTCATCCCCTCGACGTACCCCGTCTCCCACTTTCCGATCTGCGACCGAGAGGTATCGCCGATTCGCAAGCCTTCGACAATCGCATCCGCAGCAAGCTCGCCCGACTTCATTGCCAGCAGCACCCCGGATGAGTAAAGCGGGTCGAGGAACCCAAACGCGTCTCCGACCAAAACCCATCCGTCGCCCGCAGCTTGCTTGGCCCGGTACGTGTAGTCCTTTGTCGCCTTTACCGGAGCCATTTGTTTTGCGTTGCTGATCCGCTCTTTCACTGCGGGACAGTTCTCCATTTCTTCGAAATAGGTGGACTCGTGGTTCCCTCTGCCCTTGAACAAGTAATCGAAATCCGCCACCACGCCGACGCTCACGATGTCATCGTGCATTGGGATATACCAGAACCATCCCTTTTTGTTTTGCAAACTTAGTACGATGGTCGCTCCCTCGTCTTTGCCTTGATCTCGATAGGCTCCCTCGTAGTAAGTCCAGAGTGCTCCCTTATTCAATTGCGTATCGGGCACTCGAAGCTTGAACTTGTTGATCAGCATGGAACTTTGCCCGCTGGCGTCGACAACCACATCGGCGTGAATTTCCTTTTGATTCCCGGCTTCGTCCAGGATTTGCACGCCGACAGCACGGTCTCCTTCGCACAGCACGTCAAGAACCCTCACGCCCTCGCGAACAACAACACCCTGTTCCTCTGCGTTTTTCAGCATCATCACGTCGAATTCGCTCCGGCGAATCTGCCAAGTCTGCGAACATTCGTGCGGTTTGTTGTCGTAAAAATAGAAGGGAGCCGAATGTCTGCCGGAGGGGCTGACGAACTGAACGCTATGCTTCTTGATAAAGTGACTCGACTTCATCTTGTCGAGCATCCCTAGCCGCTTCAGCACCCAATAGGTCTCTGGAATCAGCGACTCGCCGATATGGTAGCGAGGAAACCGCTCGCGTTCGAGAAGCTCTACTTGATAGCCTTGCTGGGCGATCAAAGTCGAAACGGTTGCACCGGCGGGACCACCACCGATCACAACGACACTGGGAGACTGACGGTTTGCCACAATTTTATCCTAATAAATGTCCGACGCATCAAAACGTGTGCGTCATTACTGATCGGCGACCGATAGGTGGTTGGGATTCTCGTGTGGTTGGCGGGCTTGCCGGAGCAAGTTGGCCAACTGACGCAAGTCCTTCTTGTTCAGGTGCCCCAACTGTTGTCGATGACATTCCTGGACCGCATCGTGAATTTGGTCGAGCAGCTGGAGGCCTTTCTCAGAGATACAGACTTCGACCACACGGCGATTCTCGGATTTCCGCTCACGGTTCAGTAGTCCTCGACGCTGCAAACGATCGAGCAGGCGAGTCATGTCGGGAGCACGCGAGATCAGCCGACTTCCCAACACCAACGTTGGCATCGCATCGGGGTAAATTGACTGCAACAGTCGCAAGGCGTTGTACTGCTGGGCAGACAAGCCTACCTGTCCGAACACGTCATCCTCCAGCGTCTTGAGACGATCGTAGGTCCGCCACAAGCTCAAGAAGACTTCTTGTTCTAAGGAATCGAAAGTTCGATTCGCTGCCGCCACAGCCGTATTTTTCGACGATTTAGCCATGCGGCAAAAATACACGTTGAAACAACTGTCGTCAAGACGGATATCATGCGACGCGGCACGGTTTCTTGCTTCGCGTTCATCTGGCTACCGAGCACCATTACGCTCGGGGAGCCTTTGGTTTCGTATTGGCCGCGTGACCGACAGCCCGCTTGAATGCTAAATCGGTGGCTCGCGTCAATACGCGACAGCCCGCGAAAACGCTTCAGTGCAATTGCTGGCCCTCCACCACGCTGCGGGCCGATGACAGCGAGGCAATATCACCATGGTGAGAAACCGATCTGCAGCGGGACTGCCGAATCGACGAGGTCCAAATCCATTTTCAAACCGACTCGAAGTACAAAGAACGCTTGCCCGTCTCGATTCAGATCTTTGACAATAAGGGACAGGTTGTCTGTTCCCAATGCGTGGAACCGGAGATTATGCGCCTATTTTGCAATCGGAAAAATCGCGTGCGAACGGATGTCGCCACAAGTAGTTGCCAACTTGCCACAACCGTCTTCACCGGACATCACGCGTCACAACTTGTCTTTCACGATTCGCCTTCACACTCAATTTTTTCGCCATCAATATAGCGACATTTCCAGAGGTGTCGCAAAAATTTGACATCGCGCTCCAGCGCCGATATATTCCTCCCCCAACACACAGGTGCAACCCCAAGACATAAAACGTTTATCTCTATAGAGGATTAACTGATGCCGTCGTCCGCTCGTTCGCTTGCTCGCTTCCTTTCGGCATCGTTCCAAAAATCTTCACGTAAAAGTCATCATTCTCTAACCCGTCGCCGAACATCACGCGCGTTCCTGGCGGAACAACTCGAAGACCGGCGGATGCTCGCGTCGTTGACGGGAATCAGTTTCCATGATGCCAACGGTGACGGCGTGCGAAATGCGACCGAAGATGTCCGCAGCGGCGTCACCGTCTTCCTCGATCGAAACAACAACGGTCAACACGATGGCGGTGAAGCATCGACCCAAACCGATTCCCACGGCGAATACACCTTTGAAAACCTAAATACGGGCGAGTATATCGTACGTCAAGTTGTGCCCGAGGACACCGTGACGACCACGCCGCTGTTCGACGACGCCTACTACGGATTCGCTTATATTCCGGGTGGAAATGGATCGATGCAATCCACCCGAATCGATCCGCAAAATGGTGATGTGCGTCGTCTGAGCCCGCCTTCGCGCAACTCGTTGCACGGGCTCGCCCGAACCAATGACGGCGAGTTTTTCGCGATCCAGGGTTTTGATCCGGACCGTTTTTTCTCGGTGGATTTCAGCACCAACCAGCACACGGTGATTGGGGAAATTGGATCCAATGCCGCATTCGGATTGGCCTACGACCCGAGCACCGACACGATCTACGGCATCGTAAATGACCCGGCCGATGGGCGTAACAAGTTAGCGACATTTGATCGCACCACCGGAGAGCCAACGTTGCTGGGTCCAGGAACCTACGAACTGACCGCGACGAGCAGTTTGGCGTTTGATTCCGATCGCGGAGTGGTTGTGGCATTTGACAACGCGGACGACCAGTTTTGGCAATTTGACCGGGCAGGCACCCCTTCGTTGCTGTGGGACACCGCGGGGCTCAATGGATGGGGATTGGCATACAATGGTAACGAATTCCTGCTGCAAGCGGGCGGTTTCAGCGACGGGGACCCGAGCCTACTGAATCGGTTGTTCTATCGAATCGATCCTTACCATCAATCGATCAAGGAAGAGTTTTTCGTTGCCTCCGAAGCGGTGCCGATGGACGCGTTGGATTACTTTCGCGTTGATGAAGCCCACTTGGTTTACGTCGCCGGAAGTGAAACCTTAACGAATCTCGATTTTGGCACGACAGCTCCTTACGGCGGCGTGCGAGGACTGAAATTCGAAGATGGAAATGGCAACGGCATGCGCGACCAGGGTGAAGGCGTCTTAGCAGGGGTGACTGTCTATTTGGATCTAAACGACAACGGCAGTCTCGATCTAACCGGCGACGGCAGCCCCGAGCCAAGCACGGTCACTGATGCGAACGGAAATTATGAGTTCACCGATATCCCGGTGGGTAGCCATGTGATCCGCGAAGTGGTGCCGCCCGATTATCGGCAAACGTTTCCCACGCTGGGCACTTCACGGCTATTTGCGACAGTTCTTAATGGACCGGGGAACGAAATTCGTGAGATCGACCCACAAACCGGTTCACTGATAAATAAGTTTTCAATTAACGGACTCAATTCATTCAACACCAACGGCCTCGCCTTCGACGGGCAAACGCTCTACGCACTCAGTTCCTCAGGAACAATGTTTGAAACGAATCCCGATGATGGTACGGTGCTGGACACATGGCAATTGCCCGGCGGACGTTGGGATGGCTTGGCAGTGCTCGACGGCGAGGTCTACGCCAACGATTTGATCTCGCGGCGGATTCTAGTAATCGACCCCGCCACGAACGCGATTGTTCGCGATCTTGATTTCGCGGGCAATCCAAATGTCGCTCCGTTCGGCGGGTTGGGTGAATTTACCGACGCTCAGGGCACAAATCTACTGCTTGGTCCAGTTGGCTCGTCTTCGCAAATTGGTTTAATCGATCCACGATCGGGTGTCGTCACAGGAATGATGACTCACCACGCCGTCAACGGCAGGGATCTTGGCTTGGCTGGCTTGGGTGGCGAAATCTATGTTGGGTTTGATGATATCGAGGGGACGGTCCAGGTCTTTGACGCAGAGAATTTATTGCAGCGAACGTTACGGGTAGGGCAGCGAGTGACGGCGTTGGCGGGTGCAGTGGCTAGTGACTCAGCCCATCGAGTGGAGGTTCATCCCGGACAAACGTTGACCGGGCTGGACTTCGGCAACCAAAGCCAGCTGGGCGAAATTCATGGCAGGAAGTTTGAGGACATCAATGGCAACGGAGTCGAAGATCAAGGCGACGTTCCCATGGCCGGGGTGACGATCTATCTCGATACCAACAACAATGGAGCACTCGACGAGGGTGAATTGTCGACACAAACCGCCGGCGACGGCAGTTATGCATTCGTCGCGATTCCAAATGGCGACTACGTCGTACGTGAGATCGTGCCGCGTGATTTTCGGCAAACCGCTCCGTCCACTGAAGCACGTTTGTTTGCCACAAACGTCGGAGCGAATCCCGATTTGATCGTCGAGCTCGATCCAATCAATGGCGACACATTGAATTCCTTCACCGCGCCTGGCAACACAAATACTGCTGGACATGGCATCGCTTTCGATGGAACGACGTTGTACTATGTCGACCTCGCATTTGACACGCTTTACGAATTGGATCCCAACGACGGATCGGTGCGGGATTCGACCCGGCTTCCCAACGGCGTCTTCGATGGCGTCGCAGCGATAGACGGTTTGGTCTATGTCATGGATACGGCGGCGGACGACATCCTTGTCTTTGATCCGGTCACAAACAGGACGATCGGTGTCCTCGATCTAAACGGTTTGAACCCAGGTTACTCGTTCAGTGGTGGTATCGGAGAGTCGGGCGATCGCACGCAGTTAGCCGTCACCACGACCTCAAACCAAATCGCGTTGATCGACCCGGCAACCGGCGTCGTCACCGGCAGCATGAACAGCACTGCAGGTCAAAGTTTTGCAGTCACCGGCTTTCAAGACGAGATCTATGTCGGCTTCGGCGGCAACGGGAACGTGCGAGTCCTTGACGAAAACGGTGGGCTTTTGAGGAGCATCAATCCAGCGTTCCCGATCTATGGGTTGGCGGGTTTCGGCGGCGATGGATCGCATCGCGTCACGCTGGAACCGAGCCAAGTGTTGACCGGTATCGATTTTGCGAACCAAAGTTTGCTTGGAAAAATTCAAGGCACAAAGTTTGAAGACGTCAATGGCAATGGGCAACGCGATCCCGACGAAGGTCCGTTGACGGGTGTGACGATTTTCCTAGACAAAAATAACGATGGTGTCTTGAACAATGACGAACGATCAACGACGACGGATGCAAGCGGTGACTATGAATTCGCGGATCTGCCGGCTGCAGACTATATCGTGCGTGAAGTCGTCCCGACTGGTTTCGCCCAAACGTTTCCGGCCATCGCCGAAGCGAGACTGTTCGCGACCCATGTCGCAGCATCTCCAGACGCGATTATCGAACTCGACCCAGACACCGGTGCGACTCTCCACAGCTTTCCTGCTCCTGTGAATCCCAATACTGGCGGGCATGGTTTGGCATTGGATGGCACGACTCTTTATTACGTCGACTATCTTTACGACCGGCTGTTCGAACTTGACCCCGAAGATGGCAGTGTTCGTGATACAACTCAACTTCCCAGCGGAAATTACGATGGCGTGGCCGCTTTAAACGGGCTGATCTACATATCCGACTTCGTCCTTGATGACATTCTCGTCTTTGACCCCACTTCCAACACGATTGTGGATCGACTGGACATCAATTCGTTGAACCCGGGTATCAATCTTCAGGGCGGACTCGGGGAATCAGGCGATGGCAGTCATCTCGTTGCGTCGACTGCTTCCTCCGATGTCATGCTCATTGATCCGCGAACCGGACGGGTCACAAGCAGCTTCGTCAACGGCATTACCGCTAATCGATTCGATGGAGGGGCCACTGGTTTTAATGGCGAAATCTATCTCGGTTTTGCGGAATCGTCCAATACGATCGTGACGTTTGACAATCACGGCCAACGGCAGCGATCGATAAACTTAGGCTTTCCGATCTATGGGCTTGGCGGGTTTGCTCAGGATGGCGGGCACCACGTTTCTTTGCTCGCATCCCAAACGATTCAGGACTTGGATTTCGGCAACATCTCGATCAACCAATCACCGATTGCCGATGCGGGTGGCCCTTACACGGTGAACGAAGGCGGGACGGCTATCTTAGATGGGACCGGCAGCTGGGATCCCGATGGCGATGCATTGACTTACGCCTGGGATCTGGACGGCGATGGTATCTTTGGCGAAACCGGTTCCGCGGCGTTGCACGGGGATGAAGTCGGAGCCAGACCAACCTACATCGCCGTTGGACTCGATGGACCGTCATCATCCCAAGTCGCACTGCGGGTCATCGATCCGCTAAGTGCCGAGGACGCAGCGACAACCACGGTCAACATTCAAAACGTCGCTCCACGCGTGACCGCCGTGACACTCAATAAGTCAAGCATTCAAGAGAATGGCACCGTCATCCTGACAGGAACGTTTGATGATCCGGGCACCTTGGACACGCACGACATCGTCATCGATTGGGGCGACGGTTCGCCGTCAACGACGGTGCAGCTTCGCGATAGTGAGCGTGGTTTCACGGCGTCACACCAGTACCTTGATGACACGCCGAGCAATTCGCCGTCCGACGACTATTCGGTGACGGTGCAGGTCACCGATGACGATGGCGACCAAGGCACGGGCGAAACCACCATCACGGTAGTCAACGAAATCCCCACAATCGAATCACTCTCGGGCACGGCGACGTTCACTCAGCCCGCGTCAGAAAGTGACGCTGTTACGATTTCTGGTGACTTCAGTGACGTCGGTCCGCTTGACACTCATACCGCAACGATCGATTGGGGCGATGGGACTCATTCAGCGGCGACCATCGTACAGGCAGACGGCACGTTTTCGGCGGACCATGCCTACGGTTCTGCCGGTATCTACGAAATCACTGTCACTTTGAGCGACGATGATTCGGGCACGGTTGTCGCGACCACGTCCGCTGTGGTGAGTGGCGTCGGCATCGTCGGCGATCGGCTGTACGTGATCGGAACCCCTGGCGATGACCATGTCACAATCAACCAACAGGGCAACGGCACACTCAAAGTGCATGCGGACTTTCTCAACAGCGGAAATTTTGTCACGGTGCCCGTACAGGACGTCCGTCAAATCGTGGCCCATTTGCTCGACGGCGATGACTTCCTAAGCATGGCCGGCAACATCGCGTTGCCATCGATTCTTCATGGCGGTGCAGGGGACGATCAATTAAAGGCAGGCCGAGGGCCTGCGGTCTTGTTAGGAGGCGCAGGGAACGACGAACTACAAGGCGGTAGCGGCCGCAATTTGATCATCGGTGGGTTAGGCGAAGACAGACTCAAAGGAGGCAACGACGATGACGTCCTTATCGGTGGGACGACGAATATCGACGAGAACGAGGAAGCGATCTGGGCGTTGTTAACCACTTGGAACTCGAACGAGCCTTATGAGAACCGCGTCGCTGCTATCGATTCGCTGTTAATTGTCAGCGACGATTCGGAGGAAGACAAGCTGAACGGACACTCCGGCCGTGACCTGTTCTTCCAGGGCCTGGAAGACTCGTTGCAGGACGTCAAGACCAAGAAGGACGCCGAGCAAGTCCTGTAGTCCAACCGTAACACGAAATAGCTCGACACCCCTGGATCGACGCTATCTCCTTGCGGACGCCCCCGGGGGTAACACGGTGAAGCATTTCTAGGCCAATCACCACCTTGTGGCGAAGGTAGCTACGAGAAAATACTTCACCGCGCCGCCCCTCCGGGGGGACACGCTTCAAGAGGACTATCGCATGCCCTCTCCATCGCGACTAAGATAGGTGAGCGAAAATGTTTGTCCGACGGTCCTGAAAAAAGCACATTGAAATGGAGGAGCCACAATCGATCTGGTCGTATATTGCCGTTTCCGATTTTGTGGTCCCGACACCGCCTGCGACCGATGCCGCCCGCGGACGATTGCGGCGGGCATGGAATTGGGCCCAGCGTTCGTTGCATCCCACATCCGCACAAACGAACGATGAAATGTCTCAGTGGGATCGTCCCTCCGACGAGCTGCTGAAATTGGTTTCGCCCGCGCCCGATTGGTTGGATGCGGCAAACGAGCTTGTCAATACACTCGGTGACGCTTGGTTCAATCCGGAACAGCCCGCTCGGCTGATCCAACCGCTTGTTGGTCCGCCAGGCTGCGACCTCTCGCACGTGCTGCAAGTGCTGGCTCAGCAAAAGCAACTCCCCTCCCTTCCCGTTCTCGACCCCGATCCAAATTCGATATTGGGATCATCCAATCGGTGGGAAGCATCATTACCGGCTTCCGCGGCGGCAGAGACGGGGAACGAAACAAACACCGAGATCTTGATCGTTCCCCACTTAGAAAAATGGTATTTACGCCATGAAGATGGCCTGTCCCCGGTGCGACAACTCGTCGAGCAGTTCATTACCTGTCGTACTCGGGTGTTGGTCGGATGTGACAGTTGGGCCTGGGCCTTCCTGCAGCACGCCATTGGCATCGAAGACATCCTCGGTCCGCCGCTGACCTTGGCACCGCTGGACGCAGTCCGCATCGACGCTTGGTTTCGCCACACGTTGCCGGTGGAACGAATCGAGTTCCGGCGGACCAGCAACGAGGAACCTCTTTACCCCGAACTGCGGGACACGGGTGATTCAAACGAGCATGAACGATCCACGCTGCCTAGCGGAAGATCCGATATTTTGAACAGTCTGGCGGTCAACTCGCGAGGTAACCCTGGTGTGGCAAGGGCAAATTGGAATGCATGCCTCCGCACACTTAACCCAAACAGCGATGCGTCGTCAGCGCTCGCTCGTGAACCGGGATCGCTTCTGTGGGTCGTCTCGCCCGACAAACTCACGCCGCCGCAATTCCCCATCCATAGTGACCGCATGCACCGCTTTGTTTTGCATGCGGTGCTGCTGCATGGCGGTCTTTCATTCGCCTCGCTTGCCGCAATCCTGCCGTTTTCACGGGATGAAATCCATCGCCGCGTGAGCGAACTGTGCAGGGCACGCATTCTGGACGAACAGAGCGATATATTGCGAGTGCACTTGGTCGCGTACCCGATGGTCCGGCGAGACCTGCAAAGCGAAGGATTTCTAACCGATGCATTTTGACCCCCACCCTTTGGCGTTCGCTTAGGAGCCATTCATCATGCCCGACGCCACAGCATCGCAAGAAGAGGTGACACGGATCCTCCGCGAATGGAGTGAAATCCATTTATTTGAGGCGACCTTCGTGCTTGCCGCAGGCTTCACATTGGCCTGGATCATCAAATGGATTGTCCCCAGACTTGCCGAACGGGTGCCGGATCGATTTCGCTTGTGGATCCTGCCTTGGGAACCGATTTTGCGAGCGGTGATGCTGCTGTTTGTGGCTGCCTACATCATTCCGCTATTCATTTACCCCACGCCTCAAAACTTGCTGGCGATCTCGGGTGCCTTGGCCGTCGCACTAGGGTTTGCCTTCAAGGACTACGCCAGCAGCTTGATTGCGGGCGTGGTGGCGTTGTACGAACGGCCCTATCGAAACGGAGATTGGGTGCGGATCGATGATACCTACGGCGAAGTCCGATCGCTTGACTTGAGAACCGTTCAGATCGTGACTCCTGATGACACGGTGGTCGCGGTGCCCCACGGCAAAATATGGTCCACGGCGATCTACAACAACAACACCGGCAAACGAGAACTGATGTGCGTTGCCGACTTCTATTTGCATCCCGATCACGATGGCCAATTGGTAAAGCAAAAGCTCAGCGAGGTGGCCTTGGCGAGCCCCTACCTGCAACTGCACAAGCCGATTCTCGTGGTGGCGGCCGAAAAACCTTGGGGCACGCACTACCGGCTAAAAGCCTACCCGATCGACGGCCGAGACCAGTTCCAATTCATCACCGATTTAACGCTACGCGGCAAAGCAATGCTCCGCCGCATCGGCGTCCAACCAGCTGACGTCAGCATGGCGGCACAAGTCACCGGCTAGTTTTCAGCTAGCCTGACGTCGCCCCAAAATCGGTCGCGGAATTCGTGCGTGGATTTCAATCAAGCGTGATCGGGCTGAAACCCTCGACAAGTTCCGCGGCGGGATGAATGCACGGTGCGAGTTTGGGCTACATCTTTTTTAGGTATGCCATGCTCTGACGGATGCTTGCCAGCGGATCGGGCGACTGGTCTTGCTCAACATGACAGTGGACCACGCCCGCCTCGGCGGCCGCTTTAAAAATCGGTTCCATTGGGATGACTCCGTCTCCGATCTCTTCAAAGGCCTCGTTGGCCACCCCGTTGTAGGTCGGCACAGGCGTTTGTTTGCTCAAGTCCTTTAAGTGCAACTGCGACACACGCCCTTTCAGTTTGCGAATGAGCTTTGCAGGATCGTGACCAGCGAGCTGAACCCAAAAGATATCGATCTCAAATTTCATCGCGTCCGAAAACTCATCCATCAACACTTCATAGCCATACCGGCCTCCTTGCATTGGCTGGAACTCAAACGCATGGTTATGGTACGCCAATTGGATCCCCGCCGCCTGAGCTTCTTCGGCCGCCTTGTTGCAGCGATCTGCGGTGACTTTATAGTCGTCCAGCGTGGTGCGATTTTTATCGGCTAGGTAAGGAACCACCAAATGAGTCAGCCCGGCATCCTTGGCCTTTTGCAAAATCTCGGCAAATGGCGGCACTCCTTTGTCATCGGGATTGACCACCGAATCCCATTCGAAATGCGAGGAATGAAGGGCAAGTCCATTGTCACGAGCGGCATCGATCATCGGCTTCGCATTGGGAAACCCGTACGGTTCGACCTGCTTGTAACCCGCATCGGCGACGGCCTTCAATGTCCCGGCAACATCGTCTTTGATTTGGTTCCGCAAGGTGTACAACTGGATCCCGATTGCGTTTCGGTAGACGTTGTCTTTATCCAACGCAAAA
Source organism: Novipirellula sp. (assembly GCF_041583735.1). Classification (NCBI taxonomy): domain Bacteria; kingdom Pseudomonadati; phylum Planctomycetota; class Planctomycetia; order Pirellulales; family Pirellulaceae; genus Novipirellula; species Novipirellula sp. Next base: position 715 of record NZ_JBFHFD010000168.1, on the reverse strand, counting down.
ACCAGCCGTGGTGTCAAAGCGGCCGCCGACATCGCGACACTCGCACCCAGAAATTGCCGTCGTTTCATCTTGGTCGTCCGTAGAGAGGCGTCCGGAAAGAGAAGAGGGATCAGCCGATATTGTAGTCCAGACGAGCTGGACACGATTGACGGTTTTTCATCCGTCGCAAGGGCTGTCGCAGGTAGGGCCTAAATTTATCAGCAACGGTGACGGTAACCGCGACAAATCCGAAGGTGGTTCCATCGGTGTCGATCTCGAGCAATGCACCGAATACCCTAAACCGAGCACCCTGAAACGAAAAACGCCCGCAGGTTGCGGGCGTTTGATGACTTGGGACGTTACATGTTGGGAACGTCAGCTACCCCGCAAGGACTCGAACCTTGAATGACTGAACCAAAATCAGTAGTGTTACCATTACACCACGGGGTAGAACTTCGCTTAGTTTAGCAATACTTTGCCGAGTTCAGAAGAGGAGCTTTGTTGCTCTTTTGAGGTTCGTCCAAAAATTTTAAGGGACGCCCCTTCTCCTGTCCTCCTTTCCGCTTGCCAGGAATCTCGACAAGATTCTTGACAACGAAAAAACCCCGTGGCTTCGAGACGTTGCTCTCACCACAGGGTTTTATGTGTATCAGTGACCCCTACGGGACTCGAACCCGTGTTACCGCCGTGAAAGGGCGGTGTCCTGGACCGCTAGACGAAGGGGCCATGAATTGTG
>NZ_JBFHFD010000167.1:0-14487 GCF_041583735.1 Novipirellula sp. | reverse complement strand
CTGTTGACCGCGTCTTGCCCGGTCATTCCGTCGACGACCAGATAAACCTGGTCGGGACCGACCTTTTTGTCGATTTTGGCCAATTCGGCCATCAATTCATCATCGATCGCCAAACGGCCGGCGGTATCGAGGATGACGACGCGAGCCCCTTCGGCTTTTGCCTTAGCGACGCCGTTCTGACAGACTTTGACCGGATCTTTGTTGTCCGCTTCGCTATAGACCGGAATGTCTAATTGGCGGCCGATGACGTGCAATTGCTCGATTGCCGCAGGACGCTGCAAGTCGGCCGCGACCAACATCGGTTTGATGTCTTGTTCTTTGAGCAGCTGTGAAAGCTTGCCACACGTCGTCGTTTTACCACTTCCCTGCAAACCGCAGAGCATGATGATCGTGGGGCCTTCACTCTTCAAATGCAGCGAGGAATCGACCGGACCGAGGATCGAAATCAACTCGTCGTGAACGATTCGCACCAACTCTTCGTTCGGACGAAGACTCAGCAGGACTCGCTTGCCCAGTGCCTTTTCAGACACTTGCCCCATGAAATCTTGGACAACCGAGTAGCTAACATCCGCCTCGAGCATCGACTTTTGAACGATCTCGAGCCCGTCGCGCATATTGCTTTCGGTAAGCTTGCCCTTGCCGGACAAGCTCTTAAAAGCAGACTGCAGACCATCAGATAGAGATTCAAACACAGGAAACTACGGGGGAAAACGAACAATCGCACAGAAGTCGGGAGAAAGGGATCCCGAGCGAAGCACGGCAGTTTACGTGAGAAAGGCCGGTTTTGTAAATGCACAACGCCGAACTAGCTTGGCAAATTCGCCCAAAAGCAAGCTCGCAGCCCCCCAAACCCTCCTTTTCTTGTCTCAGCAGGACGAAATTTGGCCCAAGCTGGGCACGCTGTGAAGCATTTTTTGTAGCTACCTTCGCCAGCAGGTGGTGATTCGATTTGGACGCCAACCATCCACGCTCTGGCGAGCGTAGCTACAAAACGAAAATGTAGCTACCTTCGCCAGAAGGTGGTAATTCGATTTGGACGCCAACAATCCACGCTCTGGCGAGCGTAGCGACAAAACGCAAATGCCGTAATTTGCCGCCTCCAAATGCTTCATGGGGTTACCAAGCCGGGCTAATCCGAGAGCCGCTCGAGTACGGCAGCATGCAGATGACCGTTGGTCCCGACTCCATCCCCCCCTCGTACGGTGGAATTGCCTTTCCAGTCGGTGAACCTGCCGCCTGCCTCTTGGATCACCGGCATGATCGCGGCGACGTCCCAAGCATTGCAGATCGGGTCGACCATTAAATCGGCACGCCCCGTGGCGACCAACAGATAACCGTAGCCATCCCCCCAACTTCGCGTCACCCATGCATCCCGCTCAAGCCGCGCATAAGCATTCGGGTTGCCTCGTTTTGCGAACGACCCGACTTCACTGGTGACAAACACGGCGGTGGACAGATCGGTCTTGCTCGACACGGTCGCCTGGGTCCACTGGGCATTGGAGGTTTTCCGGTGCCAACTGCCCTGCCCTACCCCGGCGACGATGATCTCGTCCAACGCGGGAATAAAAATCGCGCCCCCGATCACCTCGCCATCGCATTCGACGGCCAACAGCGTCGAGTAGAGTGGAACGCCGCAAACAAACGATTTCGTGCCATCAATCGGATCGACGACCCAGCGATAAGCACTGGTGCCGGTTTTTTCGGCAAATTCCTCGCCTTGCAGCGTGTCGTCGGGAAATCGCTCGCCCAACAGCTTGCGAACCAATTGCTCGGCTTCGCGGTCGGCCACCGTGACGGGCGAATCATCTTTTTTCGCGTCAACGACCAATCCCGTGGCCCCGAAATACTTCAGCGTGTGCCGGCCCGCCGCCTGAGCGACCTCGATCATCGCCGACAGCCGGCCATCGTGCATCGATTGCCAATCGTCTGGTTTACTCGTCATTGGGTTGGCTCTTCAGAATTGGAGGGTTTGGGGGCGTTTGGTTCAGATTCATTTGATGCAGGCGGCGTTGCCGATCCCGTACCTTCCGCAGGCAATCCGGCCACCTCGGGATAGCCAGTCACGCCGGGAAAGAATGATTGATACATCAACATGCACGCTCCGACCACCAACAGCGAATCGGCAATATTGAAATTAGGCCATTTCCATTGATCGCTCGCCTGCCACAAAACCCAGTCGCGGACGCCGCTTTTCCAGGCTTCGGGGTACCCCGGTTGCCACCACAGCCCCAGCCGATCGTAGAGATTTCCGATAATTCCGCCGCTAATCAACCCAAGTGCGACGGTTAACCACATCGAATATGCGGCCCGAAACCAGAACAACCACACCAAAATTCCAATACCAGCAAACACTGACAAGGTAGCGAAAATCACCCCCTGCCCCTGACCTATCCCGAACACCGCTCCGAGATTGATGGCCGTTTCGATCCCAAAATAGCCATCGATCAGCCACCAAATGTCCTTTTGTCCCGGCAAGCCACGCCAAGCAAAAATGGCTTGTTTGCTCCACAAATCGGCGATCGCACCGACGATGGCGAGCCCCAAAAAGACGACCACACGGTTCTTCGGCAGTCTCGGCGGCGGGGTGTTGGAAGGGTTTCGATCGGGTTCGTCCATGTTTTCAGATCAATCAGCGGTCGGATTTGTCAACCTTTCACAGTAGAATTAGCAGCAGAGTTTGCCCAGAGCGATCGGGTTCCGCAATCGTGATCTTCCGCATATTTTCACTTCTTCGTGATTAGTGAATCTAGCGGCAGCGACGCCGTGCCGATCTACTTTCAAGAGAGATGGTGATTCGCGACCGCCGAAAATCATCCACCATTCCAATTTTCATCCCGTTTTCCTCCTCACTTCGTCATCGTCATGTTGCAGACCGCCAATTCGACCAGCGCCCCGCAAACGGACCTCGCCTTCCAACGCTGCATCAACCCGACCTGCGGTGCAACGTACGAAGCCAACAGCGTCCGCACATCGTGCGACAAGTGCGGCGATCTGCTGGACATTGATTACGAATGGGATCGTGCCGTCCTGCCGAAAAAGCTCAGTGAATTCGAGGCGATGTGGAGCCAACGGACCAACCCAGTGCGTTTCAGCGGGGTGTGGCGGTTCCACGAATTGCTGCCGTTTGTCCCGCAAGACAAGATCGTCACGGTCGGCGAAGGACAAACACTGCTGCAACAAACCGATTCGGTCGGTGACTACGTCGGTATGAACCACGGCAAACTGCACCTGCAATACGAGGGGATGAACCCGTCGGGCAGCTTCAAAGACAACGGCATGTGCGCCGCGGTGACCCATGCCGCAATGATGGGAGCCAAGCGGGCAGCATGTGCCAGCACCGGGAATACCAGTGCGTCGCTTGCGCTTTACTGCAGCGCCACACGCTTAATGCGAGCGGTCATCTTTATCGGCAGCGGCAAAATCTCGTACGGCAAGCTCAGCCAAGCCCTCGATTACGGCGCCTTGACGGTGCAGATCGCAGGCGACTTTGATGATGCGATGATCCGCGTCAAACAAGTCTCGCAAGAGCTGGGCATCTATCTGGTCAACAGCGTCAATCCCTTCCGCTTGGAAGGCCAGAAAACGATCATGTTCCGGATCCTCGAAGCCCTTCGCTGGGAAGTGCCCGATTGGATCGTCGTTCCCGGCGGCAACCTCGGCAACAGCAGCGCGTTTGGCAAAGCGTTTAGCGAACTGAAAGCCCTCGGTTTGATCGACCGCATGCCACGCTTGGCCGTCATCAACGCCGCGGGTGCAGACACGCTGTACGAATTGGTGGAACGTCGCGGCGTCCGCTGGAACGGTGGACATGTGAACATGGACCCGATTCGCGAATACAACGACTTGATGGACCGCGAGGGTAAAAAAGCCGATACGATCGCCAGTGCAATCGAAATCAATCGCCCTGTGAATCTGAAAAAGTGCTTGCGGGCATTGGATACGATGGACGGTGTCGTTCGACAGGTCAGCGACCAAGAGATCCTCGACGCCAAAGCCAAGGTCGGTGCAGGTGGATTCGGATGCGAACCGGCATCCGCCGCAAGCGTCGCCGGCGCTAAGTTGCTCCGCCGCGAAGGCGTGATTGCACCAAGCGACCGTGTTGTGTGCATTTTGACCGGGCATGAACTGAAAGACCCGACCGCCACGGTCGCCTACCACACCACCGACCAAGAAGTGTTCAATAAAACACTAGGTAGCCGCGGGGTGACCAAGGCAAGCCATGCGAACCGAGCGGTCGCCGTGCCGAACGAATTGGACGACATCATCAAGGCGATTCAGCTGTATTCGTAGATCCGTGGCAGCATGGATTACGTTGGCTCGAGCTGCAATTAAGCAGTCAGACGCAAGCCGCCGGGTCTGATTCGAACGTTCTGCGCGCTGCGAACGGACGGTTCAAGGTCGGCGACTAAGCCGATTTGCAGGAGACTTACGGTTTATCAGCCGTTTTTGGCCAACGCGGTGAAGCATTTTTGATTACGAAAAGGATGCTCTCGGCGGCTAAAGCCTGTACACCAACGGTTCGGACCGAGAATGTTGGTGTCCAGGCTTTAGCCGCCATGTCACTGGTTCCGCGATTTTCCGCTTATCTAACTTTAAAGCGTTTCGTTTTGGCGATAGCTACGGTTCCGTCACCATCCAGCCGGCACTAGCGCCCAAACGGCTAATAGATGAGTGGTGATGCCGTACGAAATCAGCAGTCTCCGATGTTATTGGAGAGCTGACAATGAAGTAGTGCAACCGAAAAACAAAACCAGCCTGAAGACTTAGCAACTCAGGCTTCTGCTGCGGTCGCTCAAATGTGGATGGCACATGTCGCAGCGCTGTTGGCTTTGGATCGTAGTCACTCACGTTCCCAAGGTTCGCGAAACCAAAAACGACTCTCTGAAGTCGACACTTCTTTATAACGCATTCGCTGAGGCCTCAGCCGCAATCGACTGCGGCATAGTGCTCATCAGCTGCGTCTGGACTTTTTAAAATCTTTTCGAGCGATGCGGTAAGCCGCGCCCACCGAACTTCTCGAAAACCGTTACGATGAAACTCTGCCCGCCCCACCTTCCCTCACAATTTGCTTTGCGCCCCCCTAAAGGACGCCTGCTCATGAAAACGGTTCTAGCTTTCGATCAAGGCACCACCAGCTCGCGTGCGATTGCCTTTGATCACTCCGGCACGATCCTTGGCACCGCACAGCGCGAGTTCACTCAGCATTACCCACAATCGGGCTGGGTCGAACATGATGCAAACGAGATCTGGGAATCGCAGCTCGCGGTGGGACGCGAGGTGATCCAGCAGTGCAAGTTAGACCCCAGCGAAATTGCGGCGATCGGCATCACCAATCAGCGCGAAACAACGCTGCTGTGGGACCGGGCGACAGGCGAGCCGATTCACAACGCGATCGTTTGGCAAGACCGACGCACCGCCGAATTCTGTGACTCGCTACGCGAAGCGGGACACCTCGAAATGATCGCCCAAAAAACCGGCCTGCTGATCGACGCCTATTTCTGCGCGACCAAATTGCGATGGTTGCTGGACAATGTCGATGGAGCTCGAGAGCGTGCCGAACGCGGCGAATTGGCGTTTGGAACGATCGACAGCTGGCTGTTCTGGAAACTGACCGGCGGCCGCGTGCACGCCACCGATGTCAGCAACGCATCACGAACGATGCTGTTTGACATCAACACGCACACCTGGGATGACGAGCTTCTGGAACTGCTGAAAATCCCCCTCAGCGTTCTCCCCGAGGTGCTGCCGTCGAGCCATCTGTATGGCGAAACCGACCCCGAACTGTTTGGCGGTGCGATCCCGCTTGGCGGTGCTGCGGGCGATCAGCAGTCGGCGCTGTTTGGACAAAACTGCACTCAAGTCGGGATGGCGAAGAACACCTATGGCACCGGCTGTTTCATGCTGATGAACATCGGTGAAAAACCGTGGGCATCCAAATGTAAACTGCTCACCACTGTCGCGTGCACTGCCGGAGAGCATCGTCAGTACGCACTGGAGGGCAGCATTTTCATTGCCGGCGCGATCGTCCAGTGGTTGCGGGATGGACTGGGGATCATCGAATCCTCTTCGGAAATTGAACCGCTGGCGGCAAGCGTGACTGATTCAGACGGCGTTTATTTAGTACCCGCGTTTGCAGGGCTCGGGGCACCCCACTGGGACGCGTACGCTCGCGGAACGATCGTGGGGCTGACGCGGGGAACCACGCGAGCCCACATCGCGCGGGCCGCGTTAGAAGGAATCGCCTTTCAAGTCGCTGATGTGCTGGACGCAATGCAACAAGACGCGGGGACCAAGATCGCAGAACTTCGAGTCGATGGTGGCGCGGCGGCCAATGATCTGCTGATGCAATTCCAAGCCGATATCATGCAAATCCCCGTCGTCCGTCCCAAAGTGCTCGAAACCACCGCACTCGGAGCCGCCTACCTTGCGGGACTGGCCAGCGGGTTTTGGAAGGATCTCGACGACATTGCGGACGTTTGGCAAACCGAGCGAGTGTTTACACCCTCGATGCCCCCAGAGGAAGCGAAACATCGTCGCAATCGTTGGGCTGATGCGCTCGGGCGGGCGAGATCATGGGAGCAACGCTGATGAATCAATCGAGTACTCATCCCTCGGGCATGAACCGTGACAATGCGATCAAACGCTTACACCAGCGTCAATCTCCATGGGATATCCTGATCATCGGCGGCGGTGCGACCGGAATCGGGATCGCCATGGACGCTGCCTCGCGTGGGCTAGACGTCCTGCTGCTTGAACAAGCCGACTTTGGCAAAGGCACGTCCAGCCGCAGCACCAAACTCGTCCATGGTGGAGTCAGGTACCTCGAACAAGGGAACATTACGCTCGTCCGCGACGCGCTACGTGAACGAAGTCTGCTGCGAGCCAACGCACCGCACCTCGTTCACGACATGCCGTTCTTGATCCCCTGCAAAAATCGCTGGGAGCGATTTTTTTATGGTGTCGGACTGAAAGTCTATGACTTCCTGGCCGCAGGCAACAATTTTGGCCGCTCACATGGCGTTTCGAACACTGAAACGCTGAAACATATCTCCGTGCTAAAACCGACCGCGTCCAAAGGGGGCGTGATTTATCACGATGGCCAATTCGATGACACACGGCTGCTGATCAACATGGCGACCACGGCGACCGACCATGGTGCCTGCCTGATCAATTACGCCTCCGTTGACGCCTTGACCAAAGATTCATTGGGGGACCTCGACGGTGCCATTGCCAAGGACCATGAATCCGGCGAGCAGTGGACGATCCGGGCCAAGTGTATCGTCAACGCTGCCGGTCCTTTTTGCGATAGCGTCCGAGCACTCGACGACGCCGGTGATGAAAAGATGTTGTCAACCAGCCAAGGCGTGCACATCGTTTTGCCGCGGCACTTCTTTCCCGGTGATACGGCAATGATCGTCCCCAAAACGTCCGATGGACGCGTGATCTTTATCATCCCTTGGCATGAACACGCCGTGATCGGAACGACCGATACCCCGATCGAAACGCCAACGTTGGAACCGACGGCCAAAGCCGAAGAAATCCAATTCTTGCTCGATACGACCGCCAAATACTTGGCCGACGCTCCGACCCATAACGATATCCTCAGCGTCTTTGTCGGCATTCGGCCGCTGGTCAAAGGAGACAAGTCGGCGCGAACCGCATCACTTTCACGCGATCACACGATCCGTGTCTCGACCTCAGGACTGGTGACCATCACCGGCGGCAAATGGACGACCGTGCGAAAGATGGCCGAAGACTGTGTCGACCGGGTCGTTCGCGAGAAATACCTCTCCGCGAAACCGTGTATTACCCAATCGATGCATTTGCATGGCTTTATCGAATCATCCAATGTCAGATCGGATTCGCGTTCCTATTACGGATCGGACCTGGAATCGATCGAACAACTAGAAAGCGAATCCCCCGATCTTGCCAAACTACTACACACTTCGCTGACGATCCGTGGCTCGGATGTGGTCTGGGCGGTTCGCCATGAAATGGCACGCACGATCGAAGACGTGCTGGCTCGACGAACACGCTCGTTGTTCCTAAACGCTCAAGCGGCACTGGACATCGCTTACGAGGTGGCACAATTGATGGCCACAGAGCTGAATCGCGACCAAGCGTGGATCGACGAACAACTCCGACAGTTTCGCAACGTGGCTGAGCACTACTTACCCAAGAAGAGTAAATGAATCAAAAAGCAAGATTTCTGTCTCGACGCACATTCCATCGATCGGTCGCAGTGACGGGGCTGTCGTTGCTTGGACAAACCCCGCTTGCCCATGCGGACACGCCCGATCACGACCTGCGAGTCATCAGCAAGACACCGCAATATTACAACGGCTGGCCGACATTGACGCGGCGATCGAGCGGTCAGCTGATCGTGGTTTGGTCAGGCGGGCGTGAACAACACGTTTGCCCCTTTGGCCGCGTCGAAATGATGCGATCCGATGACAATGGTGAAACCTGGACCTGGCCACGCACCATCCTGGATGGAGCCGGCGACGACCGCGACGCTGGGATCACCGAAACGGCAAAAGGAACGCTGCTGGTAACCACCTTCACTTCGCTCGCCTACGAACCAGGACTTCGGGCGGCGATGAAGCGGTCCACGGAAGATCCTGCCGCATGGCCCACCGAAAAACTCGATCGCTGGAACTCCGTCCACCATCGGATCAGCGAACAACAACGGCAAGCGGAGTTGGGCGAATGGATGATCCGCTCGACCGACGGCGGTATCACTTGGTCCGAACGATATCCCACGATCGTCAACAGCCCCCACGGACCGACTCAACTCGCCGATGGCCGCCTGCTGTATGCCGGAAAACAACTCTGGACGAAGGAACGTAAAATCGGTGTCAGCCAATCCAGCGACGACGGCGCCAGCTGGCAATGGCTGAGCGAAATTCCCACTCGCGATGGCGACAGTGTCCAAAACTATCACGAGCTGCATGCCATCGAAACCGATAACGGCAAGATCATTGTGCAGATCCGAAACCACAATGCGAAAAACAAGGGCGAAACGTTGCAGTGCGAGTCGACCGACGGCGGCGAAACCTGGACCATGCCTCATTCGATTGGCGTATGGGGACTTCCCTCGTACCTAACTAAATTGCGTGACGGACGGTTGCTGATGAGCTACGGTCATCGCCGCCAACCTTTTGGAAACCAAGCTCGCGTGAGCGATGACGAGGGAGCGACTTGGGGCGATCCGATCCTGATTTCAGACGATGGAGCCAACGGTGATCTCGGTTACCCCAGCACCGCCCAGCTCGATGACGGAAGTCTCCTCAGCGTTTGGTACGAGGCAATGCAAGGCCATTCCAAAGCTGTTTTACGCCAAGCCCACTGGCGGCTGAACGATTGATAGATGGGTGACTTAACGTAGTGGATCTTGCTAAAAATCCTGCGGTCGGGAGGGGCCTAAAACAAGATCCACTACGACCATCTCAAATCCTTCGTTGAAACAAAACGCGACAGAACCCTATCCCACAACCGAATCACAACGTCTTGAGGTACTCCAGCACGGCGGTCTTTTCCGCTTCGCTGAGTTCGTCGGGATAAGTGTGCCCGGAATTGCTCTTGCCAAAGCGACGGGTGTCGAAATAACTGCGACGTATTGCGACGTCGGGCTCCGTGACCGGCATCTTTTCAGCCAACTCGATCGTCAGCCCCACTCGCTGCTCATCCATCACTTCGCTCACCGGTCGCCACACGGTCGGCCGCTCGCTCGGGTGCAAAACGTGCCACAATGTTGGCACACTGCCGTTATGAAAATAGGGAGCACTCGCCCAAACACCGTCCAGCGGCGGTGCGACGTAGCCGTCCAGTTCGACAATCGTCTGCTGCGGGTCGTCTTCGCCCGCATGAGCAAACCAACTGCGAGCATACTTGGCTCGTCCCGCTTCGGTCAACGCTTCGGCGCGGACTGGGTCGGTGCCAATTTCATCCAGTGGAATCCGGCGATTGGGGTACTCGGAATCATCGCCGTACGTGCCATGACACTCGGCACAATTGCGATCAAACACACCTTTGCCAACCAAAACTAGCTCGTCATCGACCGTCCCGTCGTATTTGGGCGGACGCAGCGATGACATGTAGGCATAGACGTCACGAAAGTCATCTTCGTGCTCACGAAAAAATTCGGGTCCGTTCTCAGGCACAAGCATGAACTGCATCAAACCACGATGCCCTTTTTGAGCAAAGCCATCGATGTAAATGTACGGACGCTTGTAGAAATGCCACCACGGCGGCGCGTCCATGTCATGGTGCACAAACGGCACCGGAGGACGGTTCACCACGTTGAGCTGTTCGTCACGCTGGTGCATCAGCCCCATCCCAAAGACCACCGCATTGGTCGTCCCATGAGTGGTCCCCAATGGAATAAACAGCGAGCCCAAATCCATCCGCGACATTGGTTCGCCGATGCGAAATTTGGTTCGCCGAACTTCCTCAGTCATCGTTTGCAGCGCGAACCGATTGTTCGGAGCTCCAGGGGTTGGTTTGCCGTAGACACTACCGCCGTGACATGAAAAACAGTTCATCGTCCACTGGCCATCGTCACCGACGACGTACTGCAGCGGTTTGCCAGAATCGTCACCTGGCCGCGTGGTCAGCCCATAACGAGCGAACGTCATTTCTCGCCGCTGCTGGGGAGTCGCTTTTTCCGCTTCGCTCCGCAGCGGTTCAGGCCAACTCTGCCACACGTTGTCGATCACCCGCTGATGAAAATCACTCGGCAAAAGCGGCGTTTCGGTCAACAAACGGTAGCCGCGTGCGACCGCATTCGTATCGTCCGCGCTGGCCACAGCAGCAACGACGCACGCCAGAAACACAAAAACGATATTGAGAGTTTTATGACACATGAACTTATTATACCGCCGCGACAACACGTGTAGACCGATAAACCGTCTTACCGCAAACCAATGTCGAATCCAACCGACAACCATCAGCAACCCCCGACGAAAGGGCTAGAAAAGGGGCGGTTAGAACCTGCAGGAACGGACGCGCCCCGCAAGTTCAGACATTCCCGTGCGCAACGCTGGTGGAGGCTTGCATTAAAATGGTACCTACCAGCGATGGATGATCGAGCGATAATACAGTCATCGATGACCCACGTGAGCAATGGGCTTATTTTTTCCGACGGGCGGCAACGCTGGAGCGAGAGGAGTTGATCTCTCGACTAGCAGCTCCCATTTTCACCGAAGCGACGAGATTCCTTGAGTTGATTGTCAAAACCCCCAAAGACCGCGAAATTTACGAATCGCGTTTGAAGCTCCAACGAGACGAGCAATCCCGCCTAGAAGCCGCCGAGGCACGTGGCGAAGCTCGTGGTGAAGCACGAGGTGAAGCACGTGGTCGAGTTCGTATGTTGGAAGGTCTCCTGGGTCTCGATACACCTGCGAATTTCGATTCTTTGACGCTTGAAGAACTAGCTTCCCGAGAGCAGTCGCTTCAACGACAGCTTCGAGAACGTGGAATCGGCTAACTCAGCAGCACCGTTTCTACACGCACCAAAACCAACAACCAACAGGGACACAGCATCTCTTGTGTTTGTGTCGCAAGATTGAACGAGGGCATGGTCAAAATTTGGAATCGGTTGACCTCGAAAAAGCAGCTTGTTTGATTTTCGCGATCACATTTTCTAACCTTCCATTTTCTAACCTTGCTTCCCTTTTTAGCTAATGCGTGTCACCTCGATTGTGATGATGGCACACGTGGTAGAGACGCAGATCGTTGCCAAAGCGTCAGTGCCGAATACCGGACAAGAAGGTTAGAAAATGGGAGGTTAGAAAATCAAAGATCGGATGCGGTCCGCAAGTTTCGACATTCCCGTGAGCAACGCCGGTGGAGGCATTCTTAAAAATGAGGCTCGCAATCGAGCCGACCATGTCGTGTTCGCACAATCAGTTCGGCTCCACTACGATTGAGGCATGGTTCTGATGTTTTTCACAATCCGATTTGAGTGAACGCCATGCCGTTGGGGATCCGTCCGACCGTTGACTTCGCATTCAAAAAGATCATCGAAGTGCACACGGTAGAATTGACGAAGTACAAATTGGACGCGCAGACAATCGCCCAAGCGAGTAAACTACAGCAGTGGGCATTTCTTTTGCTTTTTGCTCAAGACTACGACGCGGAAACACTCAGGAAATTGTTTCCTGGGATCGAGTTCGAAACTGCGATTTCAACGATGGAAATCATTTCCGCGAAGACAGAGGACAAACAGATGTACGACCAACGCGAAAAAGCCCAGCGAGACTACGAGTGGGCAATCTCCGGTGCCAGAGAAGAGGGACGGGTGATAGGACGAGAGGAGGGCATCATCGTAGGGCGGATTCAGACGCTGCAAGAACTGCTTGGAGATACACCGATGACGACAGCAGAACTGGCGGAACTTCACTTGGATGCACTTACGACCCAACTTAATGCATTACAACAGCGTCTCCGCGACCGCGTCGCATAGCCCGCCTACACCTACGATGACCGCGAGTGCATTTACGACCGCCCCCGTCCGATCTTGCTCCAGAGATCCGATCGGGTATGTGGGGAATAGATGGAATAATTACGAGTACGTGAATGGGCGACCGTTAGACTTCAATGACGCATCAGGCCTCCAGGCTGTTCCACCGCCTCCAATTTTACAATTAATAGATTGCTACGAATCAGCTCGTAGTGAATATGATGAACATTTCAGAGATATTGAAGATGAATATCAGGAATCCCAAAGTGAAATTGGCGTGGAGTATACGAAATGCACCGAAAAGTGCCCATTTCCCGTAAATCCGTGCTGCTACGAGAACTGTGATGCAAAATACGAAGAGGATATGGAAGAGGCGGAAGAGTGGCTGGAGCATCAGCAGAATATGGAATTCCGAAGGTTTTGGAACAGAGTGCGAGTGTGCCAACTTAGATTTTTTCCTCCAGGTGTTCTTGGCTGGCCAATCCTTCCTAACAACACCCCTACCGTGCCGCCGTCACAATTTCCAGTCTTCCCACCGGCTCCAAGACCAATTGCATAGTGAGAACAATTCGTAGGGAGGCCATTATTCTGTTTTAGGAGTCAAATCATCTCCCCTTCGAACACTTCAGTGAACGACATCAAATGCTTTTGTTTAACCCCGGATTATTCACGAGCGGTTAAGTGCTAGCAAAACTTGAGGCGGCAAAATGCAGTGTTTTTATCGAAAAACAGTGATTCAACGTGACGCACTTTTAGGTGAAGCTGGGTGACGGTGCAAAACAAGCGTTTTTCCCGTGTTTTGCGGCGTAAAGCTTTACCAGCAGGCTGGGGTGGTGAATAATCCCGGTTAACAACTCAATGGCATGAATAATGCAAACCAATTTTAAAGCGACACATTATTGCCTTTTGGTCCTCAATGTTCTGCTTGGCATGCATCTGGAGAATTCCGTTGTTGCTCAGGATGCGGCTCTGGAAGTGCAGTTTCTTTCTGAAAGAGATGTCCACGCCAATGTCCAGGATAGGCTGCCCGGCGGCAACGGATTCTGCAGCGGCTGCCTACTGCCCTCACATAAGCTGGAAGTCGATAAAAAAACGCGGGGCATCAAGAATATTGTAATTATTGCTGACATTAAGAGCCGTAACGGAAACTCTTTACCATCAAGTAAATACACACTTTCTATTTCTAAGTGTAATATTTACGAGCCAGAGATCATCGTAACCGCGGGCGACAAGTTGTGTCTAAATAACCTTGATCCTATTGCCTATGATATTCATATTGCGTTTTTTAAGAACGCTAGTTTTGAACAACGAGTGCCACCCAATAGTTCGATTGAAATAGAGATACAAAACTCTGAGCCGGGAGCCATTTTGGTTTCGAGTTCCAGCCACCCGTGGATAACTGCGAACCTTCATGTATTGCCCCACCGTTTTGCGGCAGTTAGCGACGCAGAAGGGCGGATCGAAATTCGGAATCTGCCAGAGAAGTTGATGAAATTCAAGGTTTTTCACGCACGTGCATTGGATGCAAGTAATGAGGTACATACTGCACGCATTGATGCGAATGGATCAACAGTTCGCCCATTGCCGTTGGAATTGAATCTGGCACGAGGTTTAAACGATCTTGGTAGTATTGTTCTTCCGTCAAGCGAATTTCAGAAAGACGCATTCTAAAAAAACTAGGAGCGATCAAATGGGTCAGCGACGGTCTTAACTTTGGTCAATGAAAAGAAGCCACGGGATGTCAATTTGCGCCTCAAACAGGTTCTTCCGCACTTTTGGTGAAGAATTCAAAGGGGTCAAACCTCTTTTTAGTCAACTGGGGCACAGCACCTTTCCCAAATGTGTCGCGAGACTGAAAAAGGCATGGTCAAAATCTGGAATCTGTGGAATCCGTTGCCCGCGTGAAGTTGTGCCGATAATTACTCCACCAGGTCGAGCCTAAGCGGAAAGCGGTTTGCACGTTTTTTACGATCCAATATTTTAACCTACCATTTTCTAACCCTGCTTTCCTTTTCCGATAACGG
>NZ_JBFHFD010000166.1:0-14487 GCF_041583735.1 Novipirellula sp. | reverse complement strand
CTGCGGTCCAGCCCGATCGCTCGTCAAATCTGTCCCGCGTCCATCGTGACCAACGGTCGCTGAGAATGTGAAGTGTAGCGAATCCCATCCATGGCCGAATCGTCCGTTTCTGGTAACCGGTCAAGAACTCACTCTTTAGCGGCGAGACGTTTCGCGTTTTTTAAGGAGCCGACGGTTTCAGTTTGCAAACGTCCGGTCATGCAGAGGAAACTCGGTCGATGCCTCCGTTAACCGAACCGGACTCGGCGACGTTCTTTCACAACCGCAAGCACAAGATGATGTCGCTACGACAGGTTTCAATGCAAAACAGATAAGTCGGAGGCCTGTTTCAAGTCGCCGGATTCTTGGCAGGATGCCTTGTTGCGACTTCGGATTGCCGAACGTTATGGGGGCTCAAAAATCGATTTGAGTTAATTTTGCTGAGTATTCTCGGATTCAGTCGAAACTGTGCTGTTTTTTACGTGTTATTCATCCATCGATTTGTAATAGTGACGAGGTTGATGCCACGTTTTCTGTTGCAATGCGACTCGTAATTAGCGGGCAACTCACACTCTCTTCCCAATTGGACTTTCGTCATGAATCACACAATGAATTTGCTTTCGCGGACGCTGCTTTCTGTTTCCATTTCGGCAATATCGCTTGGCGGCGTTTCGGTGGCAAAGGCCGAAACAAAAACGGGAGAGGTAAAGACGGCAGAAAAGAAAGCATTGGATACCGATGAAAAAGGACGTACGGTGCACCGCGAGGCGGCGGAACGCCCTGAGGATGACCGGGGGTGGTTTATCGCGTCCAAAGCAACGTATTGGCCGCTATGTTACGAGGCTCTCGATCGTCTCGAAGAATCACGTGCACTCGTGGGTCAGGGACAAAACGACAAGTTGGCTCTTTCGCTCGAAAAGAACGCGGCTTGGTTGGGCTTGGCTGGGTCTGCGGCGATGACCAATGGACTAGCGGGGATCAATTCGTGCCGAGAACGGCTCGAAGAACTCGCCGAGACGCTGCGTAACGACAAGGACGTGCCGTCGGATCAAAAAATCCACGATTGCATCACCCTCGGCGAACTGTGCATGGCCAAGTCGCATGTCATGCGAGCAGACGCACCCGATCAAGCGGATGTCGAAATAGATCAAGTACCATCGAAATCGAAATCGAAAACAAAAACGACAAGTGTGACGCTGAAGGAAGCAGAAAAAGAAATTCGGCAGGCACAGATTGAAGCTCGCATTGAACAGTATCGCTACGACGCGGGACAAAGTGTTCGTCATCTCGCTGTGGCACAGACCTACCTGCAGGAAGCTGCCAAGGCGGGAGGATTCTCGGTGCCAAAATCGATCTTGGCTGAATTGCCCGATGCGGACAGCTTCAATGACCGCGATGACATCGCCGAAGAGTATGACGAGGCGGTTCGTCCACGAATCGAAGAAATGCTGGCATTCATCGACAAACAACGAAAATCGCTAATTGCGTCGATTGATGGCAAATAGATATTGATGGCAAATCGATGACGTTCGACAACGCGATTGATTTCGCGTTGTGATGGGGGACCGCTAGCCCAAGTCAGCTAGCTCCTACCAATGCTATCTATGTTTGGGCACTCGACTTGCTTCCTTCCCCCCGCCAATAGAGACTGCTGCATAAGTTTGCCGTTTTGGCCAAGGCGGTGATGTGTTTTTTCGTCACTTCCTTCGCCAGAGGGTGGTGATTCACAGCGGACAGCAACCATCCACGCTCTGGCGAGCGTAGCTACCCGAACGCAAATGCCGTAATTCGCCACCTTTAAATGCCTCACCACGTTGTATTTTGCCGGTTGTCGTGATTATTCGTAATTGTGCGATGGTTCGCAAAAGTTCGGTTAGAGGGACGGTCGATAATTCAGGATGACGTTCTGCTTGGTTTTTATTCCTTGCATGTGGCCGATTCCGATCTCCGTCAATGACGTGGTGACCAGGCCGCTGCAAAGCTGTTTGGTTCTATGTCGAGTGCTGCTTCCAACGACGGTGCAAACGGAGACCGCGACGCGAACTTAGTTCGCGACGTCGTCGCTATCGTTCTGGTCGCGATGACGCTGATTGCGACCGTTTCGATTATCACACGCAGCCCCGCCGACCCGATCGAAAGGCCGGTCTGGCCGATCAGCGCCCTCTACGCTCCGAACAATTCGGTCTATCCCACCAACCCTACCGTAACCAACGCGTGCGGCTATTGGGGAGCGGTGATTTCCTCGGCGTTATTGGACGCATTGGGGCTTGCTGCGGGGTTGGTGATTGCCGCAGGCGGCGGGGTGGCGACAGCGCTATTGTACCGCGGCCGCTTGAATGCTCCGGTGCTGCGATCACTTGGCGGAACCATCGTCGTAATTGGTGTGGCAACCGCCGGCGGTTTGTTGCCGATGCAACTCGAGCAGATGCCGGTGGTGGGCAACGGAGGCTACCTCGGTGCGATGACATCGACGTTTTTGCTTGAGCATTTTGCTCCCGCAGGGGCCTGGATCTTGGCGTCCACGGTCATTGCCGTCGGTTTGTTGTTGACCACCGACTATGCACTGCTGTATGCCGGAAAACGAATTTTGGCAAGCGGCGCGATGGTTTCGAAAAGCGGAATGCGCCGCGCCGTCAACGTCATGCCGGTCACCGTGCGACGTCGCCGAAAAGCGTTTACCGATCTGGAAGAGCCGATCAAGATCGAAGGGGACGAGCTTGGAAAGCCCACTCAGGCTGAACCAACCGCTGCGGACGCGAATGCCGACCAAGCGAACGATTGGGCCAACCGCGAACCGAAAATCAAGTTCAAGAAGTCCCGCCGCAAAGTCGCGTCCAACGACGAATCCGACACTGTCGCCGCCGACGCGGTGGGAACGGCGACGATGGATGCACCCGAAACGCCAACCAGTGATGCGGCGACTGCGACCCCACAAGACTCGGTTGTCGATCCGGCGACCGGTGACGAGTACGTAGAGACGCACGAGGAAACGCCTGAAAGCGAGCCGGTGCTACGAGATCTCGAGGTCGACGATGAAACCCTGCATCTTCGTCAAGACGAGAAACACTCGCTGACGAATCCCAAAATCAAAGTGCCCAAGCGAAAGCAGCAAGCCGACGCGAAACAGGAACTGTACGACAATGTCCAAGAATCGGCGCCGTATGGCGCCGAGGATTATCGCTTGCCGCCGATCGAATTGCTCGAACAGAGTGATGACGTTAGCTACGACGAACAATTGATCGAAGTGCGACGCAAGGCACAAATTCTCGAAGATACGTTCAAGGATTTTGGGTTCAACATTCGTGTCGTCGAAATCGAAACCGGTCCGGTAATCGCGCAATACGAAATTGAACTCGAAGCCGGATTGCGACTCAGCAAAATCACCGGTTTGGCGGACGACTTGGCGATCGGACTGCGGGTGCCGAGCGTTCGTATCGTCGCCCCGATCCCAGGCAAAAATACGGTCGGAATCGAAGTTCCAAACGAGAATCGCCAAGTGGTGCGACTGCGTGATGTGATCGAAGAATCGGACATGAGTCGTTCGAAGATGAACATTCCGGTGTTCTTGGGCAAAGACGTATCGGGCAACCCGATGGTCGTCGGGCTCGAAAAAATGCCTCACCTGTTGATCGCGGGCCGAACCGGTACAGGTAAGAGTGTTTGTTTGAATGCGATCATCACTTCGATTTTGATGATGTGTCGTCCAGACGAAGTTCGGATGTTGATGATCGACCCCAAAATGGTCGAATTGAGTGGTTATGGCCGCCTGCCTCACTTGATGCATCCGGTGATCACAGACATGAAAAAGGCGGAAGCGATCTTGGCTTGGGCGGTCGAGAAGATGGAAGAGCGTTACTCGCTGCTGGCCAAAGCCGGAGTGCGTCACATCAATAGCTACAACGATCTTGGCCGCGAAGAGATCCTGCGGCGGTTGGATATGGACGAAGCCGACGATGCGGACGGCGTCCCCGACAAATTGCCCTTTATCGTGATCATCGCCGACGAAATGGCGGACTTGATGATGACCGCTGGCAAGGATGTGGAAACGCACATCATTCGTTTGGCGCAAAAAAGTCGAGCGGTGGGAATCCACTTGATTCTGGCAACACAAAAACCGACCGTCGACGTCATCACCGGTTTGATTAAAAGTAACTTGCCCGCACGTTTAAGTTTCCAAGTTGCAAGTAAGACTGACAGCCGCGTCGTATTGGACGAAAACGGGGCCGACAAATTGCTCGGTAACGGCGACATGTTGTTCTTGTGGCCGGGAACCAGCACGTTGATTCGTGGACAAGGCACCTATTTGTCGGACGAAGAGATCGATGCAGTGGTCGATCACTGCAGTCTCGGCGAACAAAATTTTGTCGGCGAGTTGATGAACTTGAAAGTCGACGACGGAGACGACTCGGATGCTGGAGCGGTCGGCGACATCAAGAATCGCGACGAGTTGTATGAAAGTGCGATTGAAGTTGTGATTCGCGAAGGACGCGGGTCGTTGTCGTTGCTGCAGCGTTGTTTGGGGATCGGTTATGGCCGGGCTGCTCGGCTGATCGATTTTATGGCCGAAGACAAAATCGTTGGCGAATACAACGGGTCCAAGTCGCGCGAAGTTTTGTTGACCATGGAAGCATGGCAGAAAATGCAAGGATTGGATCCCGAACAGGGGGATGATCCAGGCGATGCCAACGTCATCGAAGGTTCCGTCGCCAACGACGACGACGATTCGGAAGAGTACGGAGAAGAAGAATACGAAGAGTACGAGGAAGACGATATCGTCTAAACGCATTGCCGGCCCATCACGATTATGTCGGTCTGGCGTTTATAGCGGTGTAGCGCGGGGCCGCCCGGTAAATTTTGAACGTCTTACCCGCTGCGAAACAGGTAGGCAGGTGTCTTTCGGCATATCAGCCGTTTTGGCCAACGCGATGAAGCATTTCTGAGTCGTGTTTTGCCAGGTCATCACGACCCGACGCGTCCGTTTTGAAGTTGCGTTATTTGCTGTTGCGGAGCGACATATTTCGATAGCCTCGGACTTTCGTCCGAGGATTTTCGCCAGTATCAATCGAGTCCCAACGGGACGTTTTGTGACTTGATCGTTCGCCACAGAACGTCGCTCCGCGACGGGGTGCCAATTTCAGAACCGATAACCTTGGACTAAAGTCCAAGGCTATTCCCAAAAGTGCCTCCGGCACAAAAACAGCAACTTCAAAACTGACGCATCGGGTTGCGATAAAAACGCAACATCAAAATTTACACATCCAGGTTATGAAAAACCGGGCGGCTCGCGCCGCACCGCTACTAAAGTAGATGGCCATTGACGCGGGGTCTGCCCCCCACCACGATCACGAACGACTCAAACAAATTGCGTTTTTCACGAGTGCTGTTGGGTCGCGACGCTAGTCCGCTTGGAAACTTCGCGACGTTTCGAGTTCCAATGCATCGCGAAGAAATTCAGATTGTGCCGCACGAGCGGTGTCGAGCAATTCGTTTGTATCACGAAGCAACATCGTCCACTGCAAATCTTCGGTATTGGTGATCTCACAAATGTGATTGGCGGCTTCGGTGATCGAATCAAGACCACAGCTGCTTGCCGTGATCGCCAACAGGGAAGCATGTTCCTGGAGAGCCCGCAGGTCTTGTTGGTTCAGTGCGGCGGCGAGCCGCTCAACGTTCATGCCAATTTGGATCGCGGCTTGCTTCCCAAGGGCGAACGCACCGGATGCGACCGCGAGCGCGTTTTGGTCGACCGTGCTGGCAAAATGCTCGACAACTTCAGGATCGAATTGAGTTCCCGCACATCGACGCAGCTCGGCGATCGCTTCGTCGTGCGTGCATCGCTCGCGGTACACGCTGCTCGAGATCATTGCATCATAGCTGTCGGCGATCGTCAGCAGTTTTGCACACCAGGCGACTTGTTCGTTCTCGATCGTTTCAAGCTCCGAAAGCGGACGTGATCGTTGGCCTTGCAAGCGAATTGCTTGATGGGCTGAAATGATGGCCGTTAATTCATCACAGTTGAATGTGTTGGTGACGATTTCAACGCCAATCCGATCGTTCCGGCTCATCAATTCCCACTCTTGCTCGGTCAAACTACCCGGTTTGTTCAAGACGTTGTCGGGAACCCCCACTTTACCGATGTCGTGCAGCAATGCTGCAATTTCCAGCACATAAATTTGTGCGGGATCCAGTACGTTGGCGGATGCGCGAGAACACCAATGAGCGACACGACGACTGTGTTCGGCCGTTTTCGCATCTCGGTACGAAAGCGCCGACATCAGTGCGGTGACGGCTTGATATGAGATGTCCAATCGTTTCGGCTTCGCGGTGGCTGCACTGTGTGAGGCCTCTTCCATCGTTGCCATGTTCGTGTTGTACGCGATCACACGATTTCGGCCTTCGCGTTTCGCAACGTACAGACAGGCGTCCGCTTGGTTGATCAATTCTTGAGGATCGGCTGGATTGAAACGCAATTCGGACACCCCGAGACTGGCGGTTAGGGTCAGTTCGGCTGGATCTTCTAATCGGATTGCGGCGATCGCCTCGCGTGTCTTCTCCGCTTCGTGGATCGCTTGTTGCAGTGTCATGTTCGGGAACACGACACAGAATTCCTCACCCCCGTAACGACAAACAAGACCGTGGTCTTGGTGCATTTCGCGAATCACTTTCGACACGCGGCGAAGCACTTCGTCACCGATATGGTGACCATAGGTGTCGTTAACACTCTTGAAATGGTCATTGTCGACCATGATGCACGACAGCGGGGTGTTGTCCGTGTGCGCGGCCCGCCAGTGCGCGTCAAATCGTTCAAAGAACGCGCGACGATTCAAACATCCAGTCAACGCGTCTTGCGTCGCCAGGATTTCCAGTTCGCTGTTCTTGCGTTCGATCTCGTCACGACTGCTGCGAAGCATGCCAAGCATCTTTTCGAGTTCTTCGCGATGCTCTTCGACATGCGTGACGTCACGGAAGGTAGCCAAGGCACCACGTTGATTGTCGTCGCCCCCGAGCGGTGCTGCGTTGACCGAGAAAATCCGATTTCGACCATCGACCAAACGGTAATGAAGCATTTGTTCGGATTGAAGTTCCGACTGGTCGATCGCAGCAATCCAGGGATAGGTCACGGCTTCGTCCGAATCGGATTCGCTGCCTTGAGGGAGCGTCCACGACAAATCGCTCGCTTTTTTCTTTGCGAGATCTTCAAGTGGAATTCCGATCGTTTCGGTAAATGCACGATTGGCGAGCACGATTTGACCGTGCTCGTCCAGCACCAGCAAACCTTCGGCGAGAGTGTCCAAGGCGCGGCGGACCCGATCGGGGACCACCTGAGTCTTGCGAAAAACACCCATGATCTTCGCGACAAACAAGGTGTACGACGCCAGACCCGCGATCACAAAAAAGCCGACCAAACGGTACACTGAATGCTCGGTCAGCGGTGCCCATGAACTGGATGCCGGTTTCCGGAAACAGAATTCGACGTTGCCCCACGAGCGACGATTCAGCGTGATCGGGACACGCACGCCCTCGATGCGGTCGCCGTCTCCAGCATTGCCGTTTTGTTCAAAGTGCGCCCACATCTCGCGATGGTGACCGGTATCTAAACGCAGCGTCCCCAGATCGCTCCGCAATCCGATCGACAAGATGTCCTCATTCCGCTCGACTTGTGTTCGCAGAATCGTGGTGAGATCCACCCATTGTTGACGGCGTACGTGGGCCGATGCGTTGATGGCAATCGATTCACAATAACGTTGACGCGCACGCATCTCCACCGACTCTACGTCTGGGATTAATCCCAGCCATTGGCCGCCGAGGATAAGACTGACACCGACGCACACCAGTGCAAAGGCCAGTCTTAACGATGCGATGAACTCACGTAACAAAGAAAACGAGTCCTAGTACAAATTTAATTAGGGGGGAGGACGTCAAAATGTGAAATCTACCTAGTTAGACGTCACGCTCAATTGTTGATTACGGCTAAAACGACACTTGCAAAATCAATTCGATAATTGATCCGGCGGGGTAATGTCAGGTTGACTTGTCAGGTCGTAACGGTTGTGATCTTTAGGGCCACTCGAACGCTCTCGGGTGTTGTTCATCAAATCTCTCGTTCCCGTTGGTAAATGAGAGGTGACATTTCGGGAATTGGCTTGCGTCCTACTAACGGTGTGCTATGTAGAACGCTTACGAAAGTGTTAATCGAGGAACGAATCGATGCCTGTCTTTTTCTTTGGATCCGTAATCCGGTGAGCGTTCAGCAGTTCGGTAGGGTCAATCATCCGCCACGCTGGCATGCTTCCAAATATGGTGGTTAACAACACGCCACCACGAAGTGCCCAAAGCACGTACCCGACGGTGGCAATGCCTGTCCCTGCGCCGATCGCGCCGACTTGTTCAATGCCAAAAAAGGTCGAATCACTTTTGGTGAGTTGCCCCTCGTTCCACTGTTCCCAACTAATGGCATGCGTCAGGTCTACCACCAGTAGTTGTTCGAGCATTTGAGTCTCGGGGCTGACCCGATGACGCACTTGCATTTGAGTTGATCCTCCAAATGTAAACTCCGGTCCTCGCGGCTCGTGTTGTTGTCCGGTTACATTTGTATGGATTCCAAGCTGATCGGTCACAGCCGGAGTGTGCAGCGAGTGGGCAGCGTTTTTCTCTGTGGTCGAATCGAGGTTCTCGGTAATTGGGTTGTCGGCACTGCCCGGTGGCGGCGTTGCGGAGCCGCCGAGGGGTGACGTGACGCCATTTTCGGTCTCAGTATCGTTGTCACGCGGATCAATGTCCGACGAATCGCTGTTCGCGTTCTGATCCCCTTGGTCGGTGCTGTCATTCGCGCCGTTGTCGCCGCCGTCGTTCGAATCGGTCCCGCTATTACCGCCGCCGCCACCTGCGGTGACCGTGATCGCGACGGTAACGATGTTGCTGTCGAAGTAGCCGTCGTTGGCGAGATAAGTAAAAGTGTCCGTTCCGAAGAATCCGCTGGCCGGGATGTAGACGAAACTTCCGTCCAGCCGCTCGGTCAATACGCCGTTTTGCGGACCCGAGACCAAGTGCAGTTGCAGCAGATTGCCTTCGTGATCGCTGTCGTTTGCGAGTACCCCAGGAGACGCGATCGACAATGTTTGTCCCGAAATCACCGAATAATGATCGTCTCGAGCCGTCGGAGCCTCGTTCTCGTTGATCACGTTCACTGTGAAATCGGTGAAGCTGGTCGATCCGTCACTCGATTGGGATCGAACCGTGATCGTGTGAGCGGTTTGGGTTTCGTAGTCAAGACTTCCTGCGACGGTGACGACACCGGTGCTGGAATCGATGGCGAAACGTCCGCCCGCGTCATCGGAAAGCGAATACGTAACGACGTTGGTCGTTCCATCTGCGTCGGTTGCCTGAGCCGTCAATCCGACCAGCGTCGTCGTGGTCGCGTTTTCGCTGACGACGTTCGCCGTCGCGTCGACGTCACTGGCTTGAGTGACATCGAATTCGTCGACATCATTTAAGTTAACCGTGAACGTTTCTTCGTACTGCCCGCCCGCTTGGTCGATCACACGAACGACGATGTCATGTTCAGTATTTGTTTCAAAATCGAGCCGACTTGAATCCAAGACATGAATATTGCCCGCAGAGTCGATGCTGAAACGGCCACCCGCGTCATCGCTAAGCGTGTAGGTGAAACTGTCGCCAGTATCGATGTCGCGTGGGGTCACCGTGCCGACCCACTGACCATCGCCGAGGTTCTCGTCGATGGTTAAATCCGTAGTCGTCATTCCGTAGGGAGTGTCGTTGCTACCTTGGATCGTGATCGTGATTTCAGCCGTGCTGACGAGTCCTGCTGCGTCACGCATCGTGTAAGTGAACACCTCGCTTAGCGTGTCACCCGAAGTTCGCAAGGCTTCAACGGTGGCGTTGTTATTGTCGACCACATAGCTGTACGATCCGTCACTGTTGATCGTGATGTCGCCGAACGCTCCACTGACACTGGTGCCAACCGATCCCGAAGCAGTGACTTGTGATCCTGCCGCTACGCCGCTCACCGCCTTGGTATCACCCGCGTCCAGATCGGTATCGTTGCTGAGCAGGTTCCCTGTGGGATTGGTTCCAGCGGTTGCATTTGCCGTTCCTCCGGCTTCGACAGCGGTGGCGTTGTCATCGCCCGCGGTCGGAGCGTCGTTCGCACCCTGAATGGTGACCGAAACCTGGGTCGTTGACGCTGCCCCATTGGCGTCGGTCATCGTGTAGGTGAACACGTCGGTCAGCGTGTCACTGCTGGTCCGGAGTGCTTGGACGGTCGCGTTGTTGTTGTCGACCGTATACGTGTAGCTGCCGTTCGCCGCGATCGTGATCGAGCCATAGCTTCCCGTGACCGCGGATCCAACTGACCCGCTTGCGGATGCTTGCACGCCAGCGGCAACCCCATCGACTGTTTGGCTATCGACGGAGTCAATGTCGGTGTCGTTGCTGAGTACGTTGCCGGTCGCATCGGTCCCCGCGGTACTATTAGCCAATCCGCCCGCTTCGACCGCGATGCCGCTATCGACCATGGCGGTTGGTGCGTCGTTTTGGCCTTGGATCGTGACCGTGATCTGCGTGGTCGAGGTTGCCCCGGCCGCATCGGTCATTGTGTAGGTAAAGACGTCGTCCAGCGTATCACCGCTATTGCGAAGCGCCTGAACCGCCGTGTTATTGTTGTCGACGATGTAGCTGTACGAGCCGTCGGAATTGATCGTGATCGCACCATACGTGCCAGTGACCGACGATGCGACCGATCCCGATGCCGATCCCGTCACCCCAGCCGCAACACCACTGACCGATTGGGTCTCGCCATTGCCAACCGAGTCGACATCGGTGTCGTTGGTTAGCACGTTGCCGGTTGGGCTTGTTCCCGCGGTTCCATTGGCGGTGCCGCCAGCTTCGACCGCGATCGCACTGTCGACCACGGCCGTTGGCGTGTCGTTTTGGCCTTGGATCGTGATCGTGATTTGCGTGGTCGCATCCGTACCGGATGCATCTACCATGGTGTAGGTGAACACGTCTTGCAGCGTATCACTGGCGGTTCGCAAGGCCTGGACAGCGGCATTGCTATTGTCGACGACATAGGTGTACGAACCGTCCGAGCTGATGGTCACTGATCCATAGGATCCGGTCACCGACGAACCGACACTGCCCGACGCGGATGCCTGGACGCCCGCCGCCACGCCTGCCACGTTTTTAGTGTCTCCCGCGTCCACGTCAGTGTCATTGCTGAGCACGTTGCCAGTCGGATCGGTGCCCGCAGTACCGTTGGCCTGCCCTCCGGCTTCGACCGCGGTCGGAGTGTCCGCAGTCGCAACCGGGTTATCGTTGCTGCCTTGAATCGTAACCGTGATTTCAGCGGTACTATCGAGTCCGTCAGTGTCGACCATCGTGTAAGTAAACACGTCGGTCAACGTGTCGCCTGAGGTTCGCAGTGCCTGGACCGCGGCGTTGTTGTTGTCGACGACGTAGCTGTAGGATCCGTCGGAATTGATAGTGATCTGGCCGTAGGTCCCCGACACCCCGGTTGCCACCGAGCCCGATGCACTGGCTTGCGAGCCGGCCGCAACGCCGCTGACCGTTTTCGTGTCGCCCGAGTCCAAGTCTGTGTCATTGGTCAACACGTTGCCGGTCGGATTGGTGCCTGCGGTGGCATTCCCGACACCGCCGGCTTCGACCGCCGTAGCCGTATCATCGACCCCGACCGGTGCATCGTTCGCCCCTTGAATGGTGACCGATACCTGCGTCGTCGACGCCGCCCCGTCGGCGTCGATCATCGTGTAGGTGAAGACGTCGGTCAGCGTATCACTGCTGGTCCGCAACGCCTGCACCGCGGCGTTATTATTATCGACCGTGTAGATGTAGACGCCATTGGCAGCGATCGAAATCGAACCATAGCTGCCGGTGACTGCCGAGCCCACCGAACCGCTTGCCGACGCTTGTACTCCGGCGGCCACGCCATCGACCGTTTTGGTATCACCCGAGTCGACATCGGTATCGTTGGTCAAAACGTTGCCGGTCGGATCGGTCCCCGCCGTGCCGCCTGCATAGCCGCCCGCTGAAACCGCAGTAAGAGTGTCAACGACGGCAACGGGATCATCGTTCGCGCCATGCAGCGTGATCGTAATTTGGGCGGTTGAATTCAGTCCCGCGGCATCCGAAACCGTGTAAGAAAATACATCGGTGATCGTATCGCTGGCGGTTCGTAGTCCCTGAACGGTCGCGTTATCGTTGTCGATGTTGTAGGTGTAACTGCCGTCCGAGTTGATTGTGATCGCACCAAAGTTCCCGGTGATCGATGAACCAACCGACCCGCTGGTCGATCCCACGACTCCTTGTGCAGCGCCCGTGATCGACCATGTGTCACCTGCGTCGACCTGGTCATCGTTCGTCAGCACGTTGCCCGAGGGATCGGTACCGGCGGTGCCATTGGCGATGCCACCCGCTTCGTAAGCATGGGCGCTGTCGACCGTCGCAACCGGAGCGTCGTTGGCTCCTTGGATCGAGATCGTGACCTGGGTGGTCGACGTCGCACCCGAGAGATCTTCGACCGTATAGGTAAAGATGTCGGTCAGCGTGTCGCCGCTGTTGAGCAGGTCCTGGACCGTTGGGTTGCTGTTATCGACGGTGTAACTGTAACTGCCGTTCGAAGCGATGTTGATCGAACCGAACAACCCCGCGACGCTTGATCCGACTGAGCCGGTGGCCGAACCGGTGGTGCCGGCTGTCACTCCGCTGACGACGAGGGTATCGTCAGCATCCTGGTCGCTGTCGTTGGCCAGCACGTTGCCGGTCGGGTTGCTGCCTGCGGTACCGTTGGCGGTGCCGCCGGCTTCCACCGCGGTCGCCGTATCAGCGACCACGTCCGGATTGTCGTTGGTACCACGAATCGTAACGGTAATCTGTGTCGTCGAACTTAGACCGTCGGTATCTTCCATTGTGTAGGTGAAGACATCATCGAGACTTTCACCACTGGTTCGCAGATCCTGGACTGCGGTGTTGTTGTTGTCGACGTTGTAGGTGTAGCTGCCGTCGGAATTGAGAGTGATCGAGCCATACAAACCGGTGACCATCGTCCCGACCGAACCAAATGCGGATCCTTGGACTCCCGCCGCCACGCCCACAACGGTTTTGGTATCGCCGCTGTCAACGTCGGTGTCGTTGGTCAGAACGTTCCCACTAGGATCGGCCCCGGCCGAACCATTGCCGCTTCCGCCCGCTTCATACGCGGTTGCCGTATCCACGACCGCAACCGGTGCATCGTTGGCGCCCTGGATGGTCACGGTGACTTGCGCCGTCGATTCCAGCCCCGCGGTGTCGTGCATCGTGTACGTATAGACTTCTTGCAGCGTGTCGCTCGCAGTTCGAAGGGCTTGGACGGCAGCATTGTTTTGGTTGATGGTATAGGTATAGCTTCCGTCGCTGTTGATCACGATTTGGCCATAATTGCCCGTAACCGACGCACCGACCGATCCCGAAGCCGATCCCACGTTGCCGAGCTGGACGCCAATCACCGATTTTGTATCGCCCGCGTCGACATCGGTGTCGTTAGCGAGCACATTACCGGTTGCGTTGCTACCCGCCGTGGCGTTGGCAACCCCACCCGCTTCGACGGCGATCGAAGTGTCGTCGGAGGTTATGGGAGCATCGTTTTGGCCATCGACCGTGATCGTGAGTTCCGTAGAGGAGACGTTCATAAACGCGTCCTCCATCGTGTAAGTAAAGATGTCGGTGACGTGATCACCGGAGGTCAGTAGTGCTTCAACCGCAGCGTTGTTATTGTCCAGTGTGTATGTGTAGGTGCCGTCGGTGTTGATCACGACCGTGCCGTAGGTGCCGGTCACTGACGTGCCCACATTCCCGCTGGCCGAACCAGTCGAACCTGCAGCGACGCCGGTCACTGTCTTGCCGTTGTTGGAGGCGTCATTGTCGAGCACGTTGCCCGAGGGATTCGAACCAGGGGTGGTGTTATTGATCCCGCCCGCTTCTTCGGAGGTGGCATGATCCGCTTCGGCTACCGGCAAATCGGTGCGTCCGTCAATGGTGATGACCAACTGCGTCGTCGACGCCAATCCGCCGGTGTCCTGCATCGTATAAGAAAACGTTTCCGAAAGCGTGTCGCCATCGTTTAACGCTTCGACCGCGGCGTTGTCGTTGTCCAGCGTGTAGGTGTAGCTTCCGTTGGAGTTGATGACCAACGAACCGTAGGTTCCTACCACCGTGCTGCCGACATTGCCTGAGGTTGTTCCTTGAACGCCGGTTGCCACGCCGGTCACCGTCTTGGTATCGCCCGCGTCGACGTCCGTGTCGTTGGTGAGCACGTTGCCCGACGGATCGGTTCCCGAAATATTGTTCAAGATGCCGCTGGCTTCGGTGGCGGTCGCCGCATTGGCGACAGCCTCGGGCGCGTCATTGGCACCGGTGATCGTGACCGTGATCTCCGCAGTCGAGTCGGCGCCGCTGGCGTCCTGGATCGTGTACGTAAAGACTTCCGACAGCGAT
>NZ_JBFHFD010000165.1:0-14488 GCF_041583735.1 Novipirellula sp. | reverse complement strand
ATTCTAGGCGGCTACATCGACAAAAAATCGCAGGGTCCTCCCGGCTCAAAAACTCTCTGGCGTGGGATGAGCCGTTTCTCGACCATCGTTGAAGCTTTCGTTGCATTCAAGCAAATGAGTTTTGGGGTATAAAAAGGCTTCTAGCCTGACATCGAGTTCCCTCGCGGAACATTTCAAGCTACGGTAGGACGATCCCCATTCGTCCTACCGTTTTTTTTGTGGTATCCCTATGAGCGAACCTGATTACTTTGGTGCTCTTGAAAATGTTTCCCCCGTCCAAACCAAAGCCACTGGGCCGACCGGAAAGCTGCCGCTGAGCGACGAGATCCTGCGAAATTGGAGCAGCGGCGATCTGTTTGGTTTGACTCAAAGCGTCGGCATGGGATTCGACCCACGACGTGTACTGGGCGACCAGTACCTGATCCTCAGCACGCAGGGGGGGATGCGGAATCCGGATGGCACCCCAATCGCGCTCGGCTACCACACAGGGCATTGGGAAGTCGGCTTGTTGGTCCAGGCTGCGGCGGAACAAGTTTGCCAAAATGACGGAGTTCCCTTTGCCGCATTCGTGAGCGATCCGTGCGATGGGCGGACGCAGGGAACTCAGGGAATGTTCGACTCGCTTCCCTATCGCAATGATGCGGCGATGGTAATGCGGCGATTGATCCGTTCGCTGCCGCAGCGAAAAGGCGTCATCGGCATCGCGACCTGTGACAAGGGATTGCCTGCGATGATGATGGCACTGGCCGGATCAAGCCAGCTTGCTAACGTATTGGTTCCGGGCGGCGTGACGTTGCCGCCCACCGTGGGTGAAGACGCGGGAAAAGTGCAAACGATCGGCGTCCGCTATTCACGCGGTGAAATGTCGCTCGAGGAAGCGTCACTCGAGGGTTGCCGAGCATGCGGCACACCAGGTGGCGGTTGCCAGTTTTTGGGAACCGCGGCGACTAGCCAAGTCGTTGCCGAAGCCCTTGGGATGACCGTACCGCATGCGGCACTCGCTCCGAGCGGTCAACCGATTTGGACAAAATTGGCTCGCGATTCAGCGGAAGCCTCCAGGCAAATGGTGCTGCGAGGCCAATCGCTTCGCGACGTGTTGACCGACGATGCGATCTTCAATGCGATGCTGATTCACGCGGCGGTCGGCGGCAGCACGAACTTGTTGTTGCACATCCCTGCGATCGCTGCAGCCGCCGGACTAAAACGGCCTGATGCAGCGGCGTTTCGCAAGGTCAACCAAATGGTACCTCGCTTTGTCGACTGTTTACCTAATGGTCCCGTCGGGCATCCCACGGTCCGTTTGTTCTTAGCGGGTGGAGTTCCCGAGGTCGCATGGCATTTGCGAGAACTTGGCCTGCTTCGCGCCGATGCAATCACAATTACTGGCAACACATGGAACGAATTGATCGACCAGTGGCGAGCAAGTGATCGGCGTCAGGTTTGTCGCGACCGACTCGTCGAGGCCGACGGTGTCGATCCAGATGAAGTGATCATCCCGCCAGCCGAAGCGACACGTCGTGGAATGACCAGCACCGTTTGTTTCCCCAGCGGCAATCTCTGTCCCGAAGGATCAGTGATCAAGGCGACCTCGATTGACCCGAGCGTGATCGACGAGGACAACGTCTATCGAAAACGGGGTCCAGCTCGAGTCTTCACCACCGAACGTGCTGCGATCGCCGCGATCAAGGGACAAACCGAACCGGCGATCAAGGCGGGTGACGTGATCGTATTGATCGGTCGCGGACCGCTTGGCTGTGGCATGGAAGAAACGTATCAGATCACGTCGGCACTGAAATACTTGTCGTTCGGCAAAGAGGTGGCCTTGATCACCGACGCTCGTTTTTCCGGCGTCAGCACTGGGGCCTGTATCGGGCACGTCGGCCCCGAGGCATTGGCGGGCGGTCCGATTGCCAAGGTCCGCGACGGCGACATCATCGAAATCGAAGTCGACCGAGTCTCGCTAACCGGCAGGGTCGATTTGGTACTCGAACCGGGGGCAACGGAAACGACGGTCGGGCAGCGGCTTGCCGCACGCGGACCGCACCCGGACTTGGCCGTCGAAGCGGAAATGCCCGCCGATACGCGACTATGGGCAGCACTGCAGCAAGTCGGCGGGGGAACCTGGGGAGGCTGTGTCTACGACGTGGACGAGATCGTAGCGACGCTTGAAGCGGGGCTAAAGGCAAGACAGGGGCAATGAGAAAGCCGTTGCCGAAAATCTGCCCTTCTGGCCAGCGATGCCACGCATCCGCTTGCTGTCGCCCCCCTATCGCTCGTGGGGGAAACCGCATCCTAAAGCCCTTGCGAGACCGGGCCAGTCGGGGATAATCCGTACAAACTTGAACTTACAAACTTTTCCTCAAGCACTCAGGTAGCTAGTCATGGCTTTGGTTCCACTTCGCGTTGTACTCGACCACGCAGCAGAAAATGATTACGGCGTTGCCGCGTTCAACGTCAACAACATGGAACAGATTCAAGCGATCATGGAGGCGGCCGAAGAAACCGATTCGCCCGTCATCATCCAAGCATCGCGTGGCGCTCGTTCGTACACGCAAGACAACTACCTGCGTCACTTGATGATTGCAGCGACCGAGTTGTACCCCCACATTCCCATCGTGATGCACCAAGATCACGGCAACAGCCCTGAAACCTGCTTGTCGGCAATCGACAACGGTTTCACCAGCGTCATGATGGACGGTTCGCTCGAAGCCGACGGCAAGACCCCGGCCGACTACGACTACAACGTTCGCGTCACCGCCGAAGTGGTCAAAGCCGCTCACGCTCGCGGCGTCAGCGTTGAAGGCGAACTCGGTTGCCTCGGTTCGCTCGAATCGGGCGGCGGCGAGCAAGAAGACGGGCACGGTGCCGAAGGCGTTTTGACTCACGACCAATTGTTGACCGATCCTGATGAAGCAGCTCGCTTCGTTGCCGAAACCGGCGTTGACGCGTTGGCCGTTGCGATCGGCACCAGCCACGGCGCGTACAAGTTCACCAAGAAGCCAACCGGTGAAGTTTTGGCAATGAGCCGAATCGAAGAGATTCACGCAAAATGCCCGAACACTCACTTGGTCATGCACGGCAGCAGCTCGGTGCCACAAGAGCTTCAAGACATCATCAACAAGTACGGTGGTGAAATGAAGCAAACCTACGGCGTGCCTGTCGAAGAAATCCAACGCGGCATCAAGAGCGGTGTTCGCAAGATCAACGTCGACACCGATTGCCGTATGGCGATCACTGGTGCGATCCGCAAGGTATTGACCGAAGACAAGGCTGCCTTTGACCCACGTGCCTACTTGAAGCCAGCTCGTACCGCGATGAAAGAAGTTTGTGTCGCACGTATGGTTTCGTTCGGCCAAGCCGGCAACGCCGAGAAGCTTCGCAAGTCGATGGGCGCCACTGCCTAAGCAGTAGGATAGGCGTCCAGCCTGTCATTGCATGAACAATCCCCTTCCCCAACATTGCTTGGGGAAGGTTTGGTATTAGTCAGTTTTGTGCGTAGCGAAACTCGCAGAGAGTTTCGACCATGAGCGATGGAGACCAAAAGTCCCTGCGACTTTCGCTACGGATACCAATCGATAAACGGGATCCTCTTTCCCATTTCTTATGCACACGAATCTGCTCGATGCGTTTGATGAACAGGTGCAATCGCGAGCCGATTCGGTCGCTCTGATCACCTGGGAAAACGAGCAACCTTGCTCGCGATCTTGGCGTGAATTAGCGTTGCTGGTCCAGACGACGGCGGCCCATCTTGATGATCTTTTCGCGTCATCGCCGTCGCTACCAAAACGAATCGGCTACACCAGCGGCAATACGATTGACGATGTGGTGCTAACACTCGCCGCCGCCCGCGTCGGTGCGATCAATGTTCCGATCAGCAGCCGGACTCTCCCGGCACACCAACAAGCATGTTGGGATCGCGTCGGCGGGCACTGGATTGGCGAAGAAACCTTGGTCGCGTTTGCTTCGGCGCAAGCTGCGGACGACGCTACGTTCGCGAAGCGAAAAGCGACCGATCCCAACTCAGCGGCGCTGATTCTGTGGACCAGCGGCACCAGCGGGACGGCAAAAGGGGTCACGCTCTCGCAGCAAACGCTCGTCAAAAACGCCTACGCCAAACTGAAGGCGGTGCCGCAATCGCCCAACGACGTGCGGATCACCAGTCTGCCGCTGGCGCACGCCTATGCGCGGACATGCGACTTTGGCACTTGGTTATTAAGTGGCTGTACCCTTGTTCTGACTTACGGTTATGCGGGCTGGAAACAACTGGTCTCGCATGTCCGGCCGACGCTCGCCAACGTTGTCCCTAGCTTGGCCAATCGGCTGCTTGATGAAGAGCCAGACTCTTTTGGTCTGTCGCGGCTAAAAATTCTTGGCTGTGGCGGCGCGGGGCTCACACGCGAAACGTTTGATCGTTGGGCCGAGCGTGGCGTCACGGTGATTCAAGGTTACGGGTGCACCGAGACCGGTCCCGTGATTTGTAGTGCAACGCCTGCGGATCCCATTGCTGGATTGGTCGGTCGTCCGGTCGAAGGCTGGGAGATCGACATCCGCGGTGGACGATTGTTTGTCCGCGGCGATCACGTGATGCTGGGATATTGGAATGATCCCAAGGCGACCGCGCAGCGGATTGACCGTGATGGCTGGTTTGAAACGGGCGACCTCGTGGAAGTCGATGCAGGTTCAAAACAGTTTCGGATTTTGGGTCGCAGCGACGATGTGATTGTGCTGCCCAATGGTCACAAGATTTTTCCCGCGTCGATCGAACAACGCATCAACCTCCTGGCCTGCATCCGACATTCGATGCTGATTTACCGTGATGATTCGCTGCAGTTGTGGCTTGATATTCAGCAGGACGCGGACCGCGGTGAAATCGACAAGGGTGTTCGCC
Organism: Novipirellula sp.; assembly: GCF_041583735.1. Lineage (NCBI taxonomy): Bacteria > Pseudomonadati > Planctomycetota > Planctomycetia > Pirellulales > Pirellulaceae > Novipirellula > Novipirellula sp. The sequence goes on along the minus strand of NZ_JBFHFD010000165.1, from coordinate 9,600 downwards.
AAGTGCTTGCCAATGACGCTTCGTGGCAGGTCCCAGACCAACGGCTTTACTTTTCGCCGCCGCTGAGTGCACTCGCTGGCGAGCTGACGGCAAAAGGGACAATTTGCCGCAGCCGCATCGTTGAAAACCGATTTTCAGAGATCGAGTAATGTCGGCTTACGCATTTTGCAGACGCGTCGCCAGCACGGTGTTGTGCAGCAGCATGGCGATCGTCAGCGGGCCAACGCCTCCGGGAACCGGCGTGATCGCCGAGGCGACTTCGGCTGCCTCGGCAAACGCGACATCACCAACCAATTTGTCACCCACGCGGTTGATTCCGACATCGATCACCACGGCACCGGGTTTGACCATGTTGCCCTTGATCATTTCCGGTACCCCCACCGCGGCGATCAAGCAGTCGGCGGACTGGCATACTTCGGCTAGATTTGCGGTCCGGCTGTGAGCGATCGTGACCGTGGCGTTGGCGACTTCGCGGCCGCAGCTTCCGTCACGCTGGGCCAACATCATCGCCATGGGCTTGCCGACGATGTCGCTGCGTCCGACGACCACGACATGTTTTCCGGCCACAGAAATGTCGCAGCGATGCAGCAATTGCACGATCCCATGCGGGGTGCAAGGCAAAAAACGCGGCCGTCCCTGCATCAAAAGCCCGACGTTTACTGGCGAAAAAGCGTCCACGTCTTTTAGCGGGTCAACCGCATCGAGTACCTCGCGCTCGTCGAATCCGGCGCCGCCGTTGCCTGCGGCTGGCAACGGCAGCTGAACCAAAATCCCGTTGACCGTGTCGTCCTTGTTCAGCTGCTCGACGAGTTCCAACAATTGAGCTTGGCTGGTGTCGGCGGGCAAACGATGCGTTCGCCCCTCGATCCCCGCTTTTTCGCAGGCCCGTTGCTTATTGCGAACATACACCTGGCTGGCGGGGTCCTCACCCACCAGAACGGCAGCGAGACAGGGAACGACGTCGCGGCCTAGATCCTGCTTGAGCTTCTCGACATCCAGGGCCACTTCGGAACGGATTTCAGCGGCAATTCGCTTGCCATCGAGTATTTCTGCCATTGAGTTTCTCATGCGGGAAAAAGAGTCATTTTGATCGCCATAGTGGCATTTCGGTCTCGTCGTTATAGTATTCGTAAACCGCACAACTTTGCGGAACCCCACTGGGTACAACGACGCCGCCGATGTGCGACGGAATGTGCCACCTATTTACGTAAACGAAATCTCACAGGATTTGAGTCTCGATGTCTACCGACGCTCCAAAATTAAGCGCTAACGAATCAATCAAAGAGGAAAGCAATTTCCTGAAAGGCACGATCGACGTCGAGTTGACCGAGGACACGGATCAATTCAATAAAGACAATCAACAGCTGCTGAAATTCCACGGCACCTACCAGCAAGACGACCGCGATGCGCGGATGGCCGCCAAGAAGACCGGCGGCGGCAAAGAGTTTTCGATGATGGTTCGCTGCCGCATTCCGGGCGGCCGAATCACCTGCGACCAAATGCTCGCCCAATTGGATCTGTGTGACGAACTAGGCAATTCGACGCTCAAGATCACCACGCGGCAAACGCTACAGCTTCACGGAGTGGTCAAGGGCAATCTTCGCAAGGCGATTCACCGCATCAACGAGATCCAGCTCTCGACACTTGCCGCGTGTGGCGACGTTAACCGAAACGTCGTTTGCTGTCCCGCTAAACGTGACAACGCGGTTTATCGCGACCTGCATAAACTGACCGATTCACTGGTGGTTGCCCTTGCACCACAAACCCCCGCTTATCACGAGTTGTGGGTGACCGATCCTGAAACGGGTGAGTCGACGCTCGAAGGTGGCGGCAGCGGCGAAGTCGTCGAACCGCTTTACGGCCCCACGTACTTGCCACGTAAATTCAAAATCGGCATCGCGTTGCCTCACGACAATTGCATCGACATCTACACCCAGGACCTCGGGTTTCTGGCGGTCATTCGAGACGACAAGGTCATCGGATACAACGTGTTGGTCGGTGGCGGCATGGGAACGACCCCGTCGGCCAAAAAGACCTTCCCAGCACTCGCCAAACGAATGGCGTTCTGCACCCCTGAGCAAGCGGTCGACGTTGCCGTCGCGGTGGTCAAGGTGCAACGGGATCACGGAAATCGCGAAGATCGAAAAGTCGCGCGGATGAAATACTTGATCGCCGACTGGGGTATCGAAAAGTTCCGAGCCAAGGTCGAAGAGTATTTCGGTGAATCGCTGCAAGATTGCACCGAAGATGACGTGCACGAAGTCGATGACCACATGGGTTGGCAAGAACAAGGCGACGGCAAATGGTCGTACGGCTTGAACATCGAAAATGGCCGTTTGTACGACAACGAAAACCATCAACTCAAAGCGACGATCCGCGCGGTATGCCACGAGTTCAAAACCGAACTTCGCATGACCACGAACCAGAGCATCATCTTCACCGATATCGAAGAAGGTGACAAAGACAAGTTGATCGCTTTGATCAAGAAGCACAACGCTCAGCTGACCGAAGACATCAGCATGGTGCGTCGGTGGTCGATCGCATGCGTGGCGCTTCCAACGTGCGGATTGGCGATCACCGAGAGCGAACGACGTCTGCCTGGCATCATCGATTCGATCGAACAGCCATTGGCCAAGCTTGGGCTGGACAAAGAACGATTCACGCTACGAATGACCGGTTGCCCGAACGGCTGTGCCCGTCCTTATAACGCCGACTTGGCATTGGTCGGGAAAGCCAAGGACAAGTACACCTTGTTTGCTGGCGGTGGCTGGGTTGGCGACCGCATGGCGTACATCTACAAGGACTTGGTCAAGGATGCGGATGTCGCGGATGAGCTGATCGGGATCTTCTCAGCTTACAAGTCAAATCGTCTCGAAGGTGAATCGCTGGGCACGTTCTGCACCCGAGTTGGCCGCGATGATTTGGAAGTGCTAGCTGCTGCTGCACCTCGCCCGTAGCTAACTGCCTGAAAACGAGCTCAACTTAGACGCGGACGTCGAGATGTCCGCTGGCAATTTGTGTTTGTACTTGCTTGGCTTGCTCAAGCATCGCGTTGATCGCGTCGCCGGTTTGTTCTTGGACGTCCAAGCCTTTGGCGATCACGGCCATCTGCACTTGCTGTTGCGTTGCATCATTGCGAGCGTTCAGAACGCTCGCGACGGCAGGATGAATCGATGACATGGGCGAACCTTGGTCGTGATCTGAGAATTGTCGAAAAGGCTGAATCGCTTCTTCCTTTGCCGAAACTTACGTCACTTATCGATTTGAATTCGGCATCCCTTCGCAAGGACTCGAGGATTCTCAACTCCATTCCCGCCGTTTCGCCCGGATCGGTCCGGTTGTAATGGTTGGGCAAGCTACATCAACGTGGGATAGGCTTCCAAGCTGTCGAGGACGCGATGACAGGCTGGAAGTCTATCCCACAGGACGTCGGGCGACATTGGCCTACTGCAGGAAGACCTCCGGCACCGGTTTGTCGGACAGTTCGTCGATAATTCCCTGGCTCCGCTCTTGAGCGTTGAGGACTTCCATTTTGCCGACAAACATCATCACCTTGCCTCCGTCGGGCAACGCGTCTTTAATCAACTTGCCCGCTGCTCGGCCAGCCATGTAGTTGCTGGTGCCAAGATAGAACTTGCGTTTTGATGTTGGCGCGTCACTGTCTTGGCAAATCACCGTCATCGACTCACACGCTTCGTTGATCATGCCAACTTGGTTCGCAGGGTCGATCGGACTGATCGCAACCCCATCAAGCTTGTTCGCCGCATTCGTTTCGAGATACCGTTTTTGTTCTTCGATCGAACCGGTCGACGGCATCTGCACATCAACCTTGCAACCGAATTGCTCAGCAGCTTTGTTACAGCCAAATTCGGCCAGCGTCCAAAACGGATCGATGCTGTTGCTGATGAAAGCGACATGCACCCGTTTGCCATCAAGATCCGATTCGGGCGACAATTTAGGTCCGTTTCCAGCCTTGATCGCATCGATGCGGTCCGAAAACGTTTGAACATTTCCAGGGGTGATCGTATCGTGCGGAATATAGATCAGACCTGATTCGGGCACCTCGACCGGCTTGTCTTTGGCGAGCATCGTCAACCACTCAACGCTACGGTAGCCAAAATCATAGGGCTGTTGGACGATCGTTCCGACGACCGTGCCTTCGCGAATCCCGGCGAGCGTTTCTTGGTGCTCGTCAAATGCGACCACTTTTACTTTGCCCACCGCATCACTGCTGCGGAGTGCCGCCAAGATCATTGGCGTATTGATGTTCCACAGCCCGACGAGACAAGCGACGTCGGGATTCGTTAATAGCGTCGTTTCGGCGTTCTCCTTCGCTTTACTATTGTCCTGGTTGTCGGTCAGAATCCCCAGAACCGTGTACTTCCCGGCCTCCAGCGGAAAACGGCCCGAGCCCTTGGTGGGAGCCGACGCTTTGGCAGAGGAACCGTCCGTCGACGCGTTCTCCTTGGATGAACCGCACCCCACCAACAACAACATGCAAATTGCAACCGACAAATATCGCACAGCGAGCGCCTATCAAAATGTGAAATCGGGATTTGGAAAATCGAATTCCCATCATAACGGAACTTCATCGCTCGCTGTCAGCTCCCAACGGCATCGCTACAGCAGTTAAAGAATCGCTGCCAATTCGTTCCGGAAAACTTGAAGATCGCTTTGAGAAGGACTTCACACGTCACACAGTGTGCAAAACGCCAGGTAGATGCGGGGCTGCCTTGCAAACCCAAACGGTCGTTCCGGTTAGGCAGTTTCGGATGTTTCTAGGGTTCCGTCTTTAGCGGTTCGACCTAGCTAGGCTGACTGGTCGATGCTTTGACGGTGGAACGCACCGACAACGCGGAACGCACCGATGATGTCGGTACGGATTCGGTAGCGAGGATGCGGTGCCCTCTGTCTTCTTCTTAGTTCAACACGCGGGTGGGGAAACTTACGATGTCCAAAGTTTCAACGAAAAATCCAATTGCTACAGCAACACGTCCCACCGACTCGCGCGGAACGATCTTAGGTATTTGGCGACTTGGAAAAAGGATCCACCAAGGCGACACGGCGGAATTGGCCTATGCCCAACCGGCCGACGCCACCGGCAGCCCTCGCTGGGATTACGTCGTACGACGCGGGATCGGAGAAAACACGATCGAGTCGCTGCGGCAAATTCAGCAGTTCACGGCGTGCGCGACCGAGGTGTTTCATCCCAATTTGATCGCGGTCTTGGACGCATCGGATTCCGGCACGTCGCCCTTTTTGGTGATGCCGCGGTTGGACGCGTTGACGATGCACGAGCATTTGAATCAACAGCCTCGCAAACCGCTTCCCGTGGGTCTGTGGTTGGTGCGTCAAGTCGCACAAGCACTCGAAGCAATGCATGCAGGCGGCTGGGTTCACGGCGACGTGAAGCCAATGAACGTGATGGTCGGTGCGACCGGCCACGTAACGCTGATCGACCTTGGTTTTGCCGAACGGGTGCACTGTTCACCCAAACGATTGTTTCGTGGCACGCCTGAGTACGCGGCCCCCGAAACGATGACGGACAAGATGGTGGCGCTTCCGGCATCAGACATCTTCTCGCTCGGACGGATCCTTTGGCAATGGTTGACACGGGTCGAAGCGGCAAGTGATTTGTTGCTTTCGCCGGTCGCAGAACTCGTCGAGACGATGATCTCGCCTCGCCCCAGCGACCGCCCCACCGCCAATGACGTGACACGGCAATTGTTACGGCTCGAGATCGAGAGTCTCGGTTGCCACATCGAACCCGAAAAACGCCGCCGACGCGCCGCGTAAAACGTAGAATAGGCTTCCAGCCTGTTTTCAGCCCTGTTTTCAGCTCACGCTTCGTCCGTTTCCCACCTCTTTCACCTCCGGCGTCGACGTTGTCGCAAGCCGCCGCGGCCGAGCGAGAAGGTTAAAAAATGGCAGGTTAGAAAATAGCAGAAGCGATTTGCCGGGGATCATGTTCAGTGTTTGGCAGAATCTGCATTCTGTGGCGTTCTCGTGCGGTCATGAAAGCCGGCCGAGCACACAAAGGCGTCGGAGCCAATTTGCAACAGGGGGCGGAAAAGACCACTTCGTTGCTTGAGCGAATTTTACCAAGTCCGCGGAATCGACGCTTCTGATTGCTATGAAACAGGGCCAGTTTTGAACTCCGCAAATTGATACGACGGTCCTTACGATAGTCTTGCCCGCGGGTGAATCGCCCTTAATTTCGATAACGTTCCGGCTTTCAATTCAGAGACTTAGCGATCGACCGCCGCTCCGCTGTAGAATCTAGTTCCCCCTCGGATGACATTCAAGTAGGATGTCCAGAGTTCTTGAGGGCGTCATTGCGGATTTCGACCGCAACTATTGCATGACGCGTTTCTTGGCCCCCCCCTGTGCGGAACAGCGTTCGCCTGTTCGCCCCCCTTGATACGGATTCTCGACGGAGTCACAAATATGCGTTGGTGGATATCTGGCATTCTGCTGTTTTGCACCCTCTATTCCAATGCCCGTGCCGAGAGTCCCGTCGATGGCGACTCACACGCGTCTCTTCACGACGTCGCGAAGCTGGTTCAGTCGTCGCGAGCAACAAAACCACCATTGCCGTTTCGACCCGATGCACTGCTGCTAAAGTCTTACAGTGGCGATCCAACGGACCGGACGAGTTTTCACCGCGGACTACTGCTGCGTGAATTGGTGCGTCAGTCGCTGCTGATTTCGGCGCGAGATGAATTGGGATTACGGACTCGCGATGCGACGCTGCGTGAGTCACTTGTCGATTCCGACAAACCGGCGGCGGCACAAGACACGACGAAGGGCTCGGTTCAGATTGTCTCGTCGATCCCAGGCGATCTATTTTTGCAGCATTCCGATCGACTTGAGATCAGCATTTTTCGCGACGATGCACCGGTTCCGCAAACGGTCTTCGAGAAAACGGTCCAACTATCGCGTCCGCGTCCCGAGGCGATTGAGGAGATCGCGGCGGCGGTGGAACAATTGTCGCGAAATGAGTTTCCGAAAGTCCTGAAAGAGGTCGGATACCAAGGCAACTCGAATGCCATTCTCGAGAACAGTTCCCTTCCCGATGACGTGGTGCAATCCAGTTCCCAATGGGACTTGATTTCGCAATTCAATGCGATCCGTGCTTTGCATCAAATTCATCGAACCAGCGGCGAGTCACCGCAGAGCTTGGCTGCGTTAGCAGAATCCTACGCACGGCTCGGCACGCTTACCGCGTTTCTTCGCAGCCCTGCGCACCAAGCACTCAAAGCACGGGCGCTGCTGTATTCCCAACGCTTGCTCGCCCGCACTTCGGGCTCGAATGATGCGCGACAATCCTACATCTATGTACTTGCACTATTGGGGCGTCACCAAACTGCGCTCGATCAGCTCGATTTATTGGCGAAGAAGAAAGCTGACTTGACGCTGCCCACGGAAGTGATCCAAGCGTTTGTGCGTTTCGACGCGGATGGTCTCGAGAAATTGGCAGCGGATCCGTCGCAACGCTCGCTGGTGCGATACTTGCAGTTTTTGGCGGTTGAGCCGCTCGAAGATCACGCGTTCGCCGCCGAGGCAGCAATGAATCTGGTCAAGGAACAGGAGGCCTGTTTGCCCGCCTACCATTTTTTGTCGCATCGTGCGACGCTGGGGGTTAAACGCGGCGCCACCGCAGCAGCACTGGGCGTTTTTGCTCAAACGCTCTATGATCGGTTGGCCCAAGCCACAGAACTACCATCGTCGGTCCGAAACATTACCGATCGAGCCGCCGAGGCGGGGTTGAACAATGATGCGATGCGGCAAGAAATTGGGCTACGCCTACAGCTGATCGACGAATTGCATGATGCTGGACAGGTACGCCGCGATAACGGCGAGCTCTCTTGGGATTTTCTCGGACAGTTGATTCGAGAAGTTAATTTTGCAAAGGCGGCGGATCTTCTGTTTGTCCAAGGAAACAACTTGGGATTGCCTTTAAATGAGATGTCCGCACTCGTATCGGGGTTGAGCCCGTTGATTAGCGGTCACCCCTACGAACAAGGACTGCTCGGCTACGGACGAACTCTGGACATCAACGTCCAACAGCTACCTCGCTTTCTTGAATCCATTGACTTGGACGATATGGAAGTTTCGCTACAGCCAATGGCAATCTACTTTGCGGATTTATATCGTCCATTTGCTGACCAAGTAATGATCAAAGGAATTGACAATCAGGATCTCGTCTACCGAGATTTAGTTTTTCAATTGCAACGTGGCCATGCCTCGCTGGGAGACACGGCGACATTTTTCTTGCGATCGGTCAGTCCAAAGTCGCCCATGTATGCCGTCGGGCACATTCGATACCGATGGCAATCGCTGAACGATCAACAACGTGGCCGACTCGAATCGGATTTTGGCAACAACCTATTAGTGCTCGAGAATCTGACTCAACAGTATCTCGTGGCCGCGAGCTGGAGCGATGCCGAACGGCTGTTGCTAAGAATCATTGAATTGTATCCCACGGCAAAAAGTTTCGAGACACTCGCTAATCTCTATGGGCAGCAAGGGAAAACCAAACAATGGATCGAAACGTTGTCGGCCTCACTCGAGCTTCCTGCTTCCGGCTTGGACCAAGATCGAATTCGAGTGCAAATTGCCGAGCACTACATGAGCCAGGGGGAATTCGCCGAAGCGTTACCTTATGCCGAGCAAGCGGCACAATCTTGGGCTGCTTGGGCGATGATTACCGCGATCAACTGTCACGAAGCACTTGGTGATAACGAAGCTGCCGAGCTCTGGGTACAGCGGTTGTCCCAGCGATACGACAGCAAATCGCTGGACTGGTATTTCTTCTGTCGGCGAACCGGATCGGGTAACGTCGAGCAAGCATTTGCGTTTGCGAAACGCTATTTGCAATCGATAGGCGAACCTCTCGAAGGTCACCAGCAAACCCTTGCCGTCCTCGATCAACTTCAAGGCAATACGTCGCAAGCCGCCCTACGTTTTCAAAGACTCTACGATTCCGGAGCCAACCCGTGGGATGGCCTTCACGCTGCAGTGCTTGCGACTGAATTGGGAGAAACAGAAGTGGCTCGCCGACTACTGGTGCGTGTTGCCGCTCAAAAAGACGCCCCCCCGGCGGGACACGAGGTGGAAGTGACGCTGGCACAACTGCTGCTTGATTCGCAAGACGAGACTTCGTTTGATCGCGAAAAGGTCGACTCCTTAGTCCGCACGGCACCGCCGGGTGACCCGACCAACTTGAACTATTTTATCGGAAAGTTTCTGTGGCACAGCGGCGACCAGAGCGTCGGCGAAGCGTACCTGCGATTAGCAGCTCGCTCGCCGACCATTAAATGGAATCGGCATCTTGCCGCAGCGATGCTTCGCGACGAAGCCATCGACTTCGGGACGCCGGCCCCCCAAGAACTGCTCCCCGCCGAGAATCCCTCAAAGGATTAACCCAAACCAAAAACCACCCACACCCCCTATTCCACCAAAAAGGTGTCCGACACCTTTTTGGTAAACGACACCTTTTTGGTAAACTGGGGGGCGAAGCAGTCGGTGGCGTGGACTTTGTCGCCATCGACTAGACCGAGTTGGACCATCTGAGAGACCAACGTCTGCCAACGCGAT
>NZ_JBFHFD010000164.1:0-14552 GCF_041583735.1 Novipirellula sp. | reverse complement strand
GGTTCGAGTTTGACGAACGCACCGTAGCTCATCACGTTGACGACTTCGCCCTTGTGATCGCTGTTGACCGGGTACTTCTCTTCGATGTTTTCCCACGGGTTGCGGTCCTTCTGCTTCAAACCGAGAGCAATCTTTTGCTTTTCGCGGTCGATGTGCAGCACCTTGACTTCGATTTCTTGGTCGATCGAAACCATTTCGGTGGGGTGACCGATTCGCTCCCATGCCATGTCGGTGATGTGAAGCAAGCCGTCGATACCGCCGAGGTCGACGAACGCACCGAAGTCGGCGATGTTCTTGACAACCCCTTTGCGGATCTGGCCGACTTCGAGTTCTTTCATCAAGTACGCGCGATCTTCTTCGCGTTGACGTTCGATCAACGAACGACGGCTGATCACGATATTGCGGCGCATGTCGTCGATCTTCAGCACTTCGGCTTGGATCACGCGGCCAATGAAATCGCCGATGTCGCCAGGGCGTCGAATGTCGACTTGGCTGCCGGGAAGGAAGACGTGGATCACGCCCAATTCGACCAACAAACCACCCTTGATCTTGCGAACAACGGTACCGGTGACCACTTGGCCCTCGGCAACCTTGTCCATCATGTCTTCCCACTCGATGATCTTTTCCGCTTTGCGTTTGCTCAGCGAGATCATGCCGTAAGGATCGTCGGCCGCCCCGAGTTCGTCTTCCATCTCTTCGATGAGAACTTTGACGGTATCGCCCACCTTGGGTGGATCTTCATCGCCGCCCCACTCATCGAGACTGACGGTGCCTTCGCTCTTGAATCCAACGTCGATCAGGGCCCATTCATCGTTAATTTCAACGATTCGGCCGTCGACAAGTTTTCCCTGTGCATAATCTTGTTGTTCCGCTGCCAGGGCTTCAAAAAGCAATTCTTCGGCTTGGTCTGCAGGGACTAGCAGAGCCAATTCGGCTAGAATGTCGTCGTCTTCGAGATTGCGGATGAGGTTACGGTTGACCATGAAAATTGATACCAATTGAGCTTTGAACCCGTGGTGCGAGACATGCACCGGCTCAAAGTCCGGGGGGGGTTAGAGTGGTTATTTGTCTCTTAACTTGACACATCATCAAGCGCCTAGTCGCGTAACCTAACAAAGCGACAAAAACGTCACAACAGCTTTACCCGTAGTTTCACGAGGAAAAATGCCGATCCGTTGCCATTTCGGCTCGCCCACGGTATCAATTGGCCTGTTCTAAGCATCGAGAATGCTTGTTTCGAGATCGTCCATTCTGAAATCACATGACTGAATCACTCCCTCTGCGAGTCGCCATTGGTGGCGATCACGCTGGTTTTCCCTTGAAAAAGATGATCGTCGAACGTTTTGGTGACCAGGTCACCGCAATGATCGATTGCGGTACCGACAGCGAAGCACGCTGTGATTACCCTGATTTCGCGGTCGCTGTAGCAAAAGAAATCCTGGCCGGACGCGCCGACAAAGGAATTATGGTCTGTGGCAGCGGAGTGGGAGTCAGCGTGGCTGCCAACAAAATTGACGGAATTCGAGCCTCGATCTGTCACGATACCTACTCGGCCCACCAGGGGGTCGAGCACGACGACATGAACGTGCTCTGCATCGGTGGACGGATTATTGGCTCGGAATTGGCCTTCGAGATCGTCCAGGCGTTCCTGGCTGCCCAATACGAGCCCGAAGATCGACACGCCCGCCGTTTGGCCAAAGTCTTGAAAATCGAGAAAGAGGGAATCTAGTACTGCGTCACAGCTTGCTTTCTTAGCGGCGACGAAGGGCTCGTCTGCGATTGTTTATTTCGAGTAACCGTGGGGATGCGCTTGATGCCATTTCCAAGCGGTTTGGACGATCGATTTGACATCCATGTACTTCGGTTGCCAGCCCAGTCGCTGTTTGGCCATGCGGGCATCGGCGATCAATTCCGACGGGTCTCCCGCGCGGCGGGGCCCCATCTTTTCTGGAATCGGGTGCCCGGTGACCTCACGGCATGCCTCGATGATCTCGCGGACGCTGGTGCCACGACCTGTACCTAGGTTCACGCACAAGCCTTTGCCAAGTTCGATTTTGTCGAGCGCTAGCAAATGAGCAGCGCCGAGATCATCGACATGAATGTAGTCACGTACGCAGGTGCCATCTTCGGTCGCATAGTCGTCACCAAAGATGGTAATCGCGTCGCGTTGTCCCAGAGCGACCTGTAATACGATCGGGATCAAGTGCGTTTCCGGGTCATGGTCCTCGCCGATCGATCCGTCTGGACGTGCCCCGGCGGCATTAAAATAGCGAAGCGCCGCGTAGCCAAAACTGTACGCGGCGGCATAGTCGGCTAACGCATGCTCGAAGACCATTTTGGTGAATCCATAGGGATTGATTGGATTCTGAGGTGTTGTTTCCGGGATTGGGACGGTGTCGGGTTCTCCGTACGTCGCGGTGGTGCTGCTAAACACAATTTTCTTCACATCGGCTTCACGCATGGCATCGAGCAGTTCGACCGCATCGATCACATTGTTGCGGTAGTAAAGTGCCGGATCGTTGACCGATTCATTGACCAACGCGAAGGCGGCAAAGTGCATCACCGCATCAATGTTTTTGTCGCGAAGCGTTTGCACGACTTTGGTTCGGTCGGACAATTCGCCTTGAACCAGCATTCCGTCGGGCACCGAGGCGGCGTGGCCTCGCGAGAGATTGTCATAAACGGTGACGGAGTGTCCGGCGTCTAGCAGCAACCGAACCGCGTGAGAACCGATATATCCGGCGCCACCTACCACTAGAACATTCATGGCAATCGTACTTTCTAAAACAGTTGGAATGGTCGGACGTACAAACAGGCAAAACCGAGCGAGATCCCCATCGGCGTCCAAGGGCGACCGTGTCATGTGTCGAATCAGAATAAGGGTAGTTTGTTGATTCTGCCAATGCCATAGCCGTGGGATAGGCTTCCACCCTGTCATCCGTCCACCCCGTCGCCCGTCTACCCCGTCACCGACGATCGTTTTTCACGTTTGATTCGCAGAACCAGCGGGCTGCAGGCCGTGAGCCTCGTCATGGTGACAAACTAAAAGCCCCTCTCCCGCTCTATTCACCTTCGAAGGAATGCCTTGGCAAAGCGACCTACCAAGCTCGAGCTGCTGCAGAAGGCGGGGCCACCGCCGAAGTCCAATCGTGCGACCGAGACGGTTTGCAACGAGTTTCTGGACTATCTGCGGAGCGAATGCCACTTGGCGGCCAACACGATCGCCGCCTACGGCCGTGACATGCGGCGTTTCGCAACTTGGCTTGGCACCGGATCGCTGAATCAAATCTCCATTAGCGATTTGTCGTCCTACATCGGCGAGCTTCACGAAGCCGAACTCGCTCCGGCTTCGATCGCTCGCAACGTGGTTGCCGTTCGCACTTTTTTCAAGTATTTGCAGCTCGAAGGGATTGTCCAAAGCAATCCGGCCGAATTGATTGTCACTCAGAAAATGTGGCAACGCATCCCCGGCGTTTTGTCGACTCGGCAAGTCGACATGTTTTTGTCATCACCGCGGAAAGCGGATGTCTATTGGCAGCGCGACGTCGCGATGTTGGAAGTGTTGTACGCTACCGGTTGCCGTGCCTCGGAGGTCTGTTCGATCCGTGTGCGTGACATGTCGCTGAGCGAGAAATTCTTGAAGTGCGAGGGAAAAGGGGGCAAGCAACGCGTCGTGCCGATCGGTTCTCAAGCGATCGCGGCGATCACTCGCTATTGCGAAGAGTTGCGAGGCAAGTTAGCGGAGAAGAGTCCGCATCCACCGGAGGAACTTTTTTTGTCACGCAGTGGTCGTGCGCTCGATCGCATCCAGCTGTGGCGGCTCGTCAAGTTTTACGCCAAGCGTGTCGGCATCGACCCGTCGATCAGCCCTCATAGTTTGCGGCATAGCTTCGCCACCCATTTATTGGCTGGCGGCGCCGACTTGCGTTTGGTGCAAGAGATGCTTGGGCACGCCAGTATCCAGACGACTCAGATCTATACGCACGTAGAGCATTCGCGATTGAAGAAGGTGCACCAAACGTTTCACCCGAGAGCTTGACTGTCGCTTGACTGTCGCTTGAATGTTGAAGGTGCGTTTGGGGATTTGCGTAGCCGCTGCTGCTTGAATCAATTTGGCCAATCGGGATCGGCAATCTTGCGTCCCATGTTTGCCAATTTCGCTTGGGCATCCAACAGACGCTGCCAAGCGGAGAACGACAGCACCACCTCGTCATTGCTTTCGTTGGTCTTGGCTGCTTCGATCAGTTTGTGAAGTCGTGATTGAAGGTAATCAAGGATTTCACAAAGCTGTGCTTTTTGGCCTGGCGACAATCCGTCGGGAATCGACGGGACTTCCAAGATTTGCACCAACTCGGCTGGATAAGGCGATTTGGGCTCTTGGTTTAGCTCCAGCGCGATCGAGCTTTCCGAGGATGCCATGTCGCGGCTGACGGTCGGGTTGTCGCCGCCCATCGCGGCCAACCGCGCGGCGATCTGTTCTTCCGAACCGACCAAGATCAAACTGCGGCCCAACGCGATTAAATCACCGTGGCGAAGGATCTTCAGTTGGCACTCGGTGCCGTTGACCTTCGTTCCATTGGTACTGTCCAAATCCGTTAGCACGAGCCGTTCGTTGTCGCGTTGGACCTTGAAGTGACATCGGCTGACACGCTCGTCGTTGAGCTGGATGTCGTTGCCTTCTTCGCGACCTACCGTCAGCGGTGGGTGCAAGTTTTCGTACACCTTTCCGCGATCAGCGCCGTGCAGAATCTTGAGGGTCACGCCCGACATGGGGCACTCCGACGGGAGGGAACAAGGGAGACAAGAATCATGGGTCGAGGGTGATAAGTATAAACGTTGTTTACGGTTGCGTCACCGCAGTTCCTGCGGTTTCGCGAGATCTTTCTAGGGTTTAACAATTCGTCTCGACTCCTAATTCGTGGCCAGTCAAAGTGAGCTGCCTCTATAGCAACGCGTGATTTCTACTGAACCTCTGCAATTATACATTTTAAATAATCGCTTTCGGGACAGGAAATTGCACAGGGGTGGTCAGCGGCGGGCCCTCGATTTTCTAAAACGATCAAATCTCGCCGTTTTCGCCGCCCGACATCCAACAACATATTAAGAAACTCCGAGCGTGAGACACGACCGCTGCAGCTGCATGTGACTAAGACTCCGCCGGGGGGCAATAGGTCCACCGCCAGCGAGTTGAGTCGTCGATACGCCCGCAGCGCCGTGTCGACTTGATGTCGGCTTCCCGCAAAACGAGGGGGGTCCAAGACGATGGCGTCGAAGCGTTGTCCCTCATCGCCGAGCCGTTTCAGTTCGTCAAAGCAATCGCCCTGAGAAAAGCTGATCTTGCCGTGCGGGGCGTTGCCCAAGCCATTGCGGGTGACCGCTTCTTGAGCGTGATCCAGTGCCGCTTGGCTCGAGTCGATTCCAAGCACCGATTTGGCACCTTCCTTCAACGCGACCAAACCGAACCCCCCGTTGTAGCAGCAGACGTCCAACACGCTGCGGCCTTTCATGTATTGGGCGGCGGCGAGGTGGTTGAGACGTTGGTCGAGATACCCCCCCGTCTTTTGTCCGGCATGAAGATCGACGGCCAATTGCAGTCCATTTTCGCTATACAGGACAGGATCCTGCTGCTCGACCCCTTCGAACCATTCGTTTTGCGGCTCGATGCCTTCGTGTTTGGCGGTTTTTTCATCCACGCGGACCATGATGGCTCGCGCCGACAACGCGGTTTTCAAATGCTGCAGAATCGGCTGCTGCCAACGCAATAAGGCGCCGGCTGTAAATTGCACGCCCAAGCAATCGGCGTAGCGGTCGACAATCAAACCGCTCAATAGGTCTGATTCGCTGAAGACAATTCGTTCCGCGGCCTGGGGATTCAGTGGACCCGTTAACCGGCGACGGGCAATCGCTGCATCCATTCGCGATTGCCAATGGTGCTCGTTGATTTCGATATTGGCGTCAAAAGCGTACAGCCGGACTCGCAACCGGCTGTTGGGATTGACCACGCCTCGGGCGACCCAGTTACCGTCGAAGTCGAGCAGATCGACGACTTGGCCCGATTTCAAGTTGTGCCCGGTTTCCGCGAGCGCATGGGCGTGAACCCAAGGATGGCGGGCCAGGAATGGGAATTGGCGTGACGGTTTTAAGCGAAGCGGAACAGGGGTATCGGAATAGGTCACGCGTGGTTGGTCCTGAAGGAATTTCTGGAGAAAATAGGGTGCAGATCGAAGTGATTTTGTGGCGTTAGACCATTTTGTCATCTCCCGCGGTGCCGCAAAGTGGCATGCGGATCGCTATGCACCCTTTCAGCTTGCCATCCCCGTCGAAAAACGCAAGCTGGAAGCTGGATGCCGCTGGCAAATCATCGCAAAATAACCTCCACCGCGGCAGCGGAGTCCGGCAGCGGAGTCCGGCTGGGGATGGCTCTCCAGGGGGCTTGAAGGATGCCCGATTCCGCCGGAAATCAAAATGCCCGCTCGTCAGCGAGAACCAAACTGGGCACAATGGAGTCGGTTAAACTGGAGCGACTGGGGTGTCCGGTCGATAAACACCGAAGACGGATCGGCACGCGGATGGTGCGTGACGGTCGTACGCGAAATTGCTTCAAAGAAAGGTCATCTGCCATGACACATGTTGTTTGCGAGCCATGCTCAGGATGCAAATACACTGATTGTGTTGTTGTTTGTCCAGTAGAGTGTTTCTACGAGGGCGATCAAATGTTGTACATCCACCCCGAAGAATGCATCGACTGTGAAGCGTGCGTTCCGGAATGTCCCGTTGAAGCGATCTTCCACGAAGACAACGTGCCTGAGGAATGGAAGAGCTACATCGAGCTGAATGCGGAGCGATCGGAATCGGATGAATGCGACGTCATTACCGAAAAGAAAGAGCCGCTGGCCGATAAGTAGGACGTTTCGCCGTAGCTGCTACGGAAACGCCCTGCGTCCTGATCGACGCGCCCCGATCGACGAATTTTCGTCCCAATCGACGATACTTGAAAACCCTCCGTGAGACGGCTCACAGAGGGTTTTTTATTGCTTGCGGCTTTGATTGCTTGCGGCTCAGCCGATCTCAATTCATGGCTGGCAGGAATGTTTTCCAGCATTCGTAGCGTGGATCTTCCATCGATTGAGCCAGCATGGGGTTAAAACGTGGTTTCGCCGGGCGGCTTAGCAATTGCATGCGAGCTTGCTGCGGCGTCCGCCCCCCTTTGCGGCTGTTGCATTTCAAGCAGCAGCAAACGATGTTTTCCCACGTTGTCGGCCCGCCATGGGATCGTGGGATCACATGGTCCAAGCTCAATTTGTTGGTCGGTTCTTTCCGGCCGCAATATTGACATTGGTTCTCGTCGCGAGCGAACAGATTCCTGCGGTTGAACCGCACCGTCTGGACCGGCATGCGATCAAACCGTGTCAGACGAACAATCCGGGGGACGCGTAGTTCAAAACCCACCGCTCGGATGTAGTCTTCGTCAGGTTGTTTTTCCAGAGAGGTAATCTGGCTGAGTTCACACCAGCTTTCAAAGTCGTAGCTGACGTATTGATCATCGTCATGACAAATCACTTCCGCACATTCGCGGTACAACAACGTGAAGGTCCGTCGTACGTTGACCACGCGGATCGCCATGTAAAAACGATTCAGCACTAACACATTCGTGTCGAGAACACTTTGCGACATAAGCAATTCGATCCTTCCGTTGTCTCTCTAAAAAGGCACTTCGTGGGACGAATCCATTCAGTCGGGTTTGTCAAAAAAACGACTGAATCATCTTCATCAGTTTAATAGACTGGCTTTGCATTCACTATAAGCATGCACGAGGATAAGCTACGCTTTCTGCGACACGAAAAAGCTGACTGGGGGTTCGCAGTGCTTCGGCAGCGTTTCTTTCCCATCATTGTAGGGTGCTGGCGATTGGTCGCCATCAAATTGTCGCAGCGGTTCATCGCAATTTCATCGAAGATTCACGGCGAAACGCCTGCTTTTTCCACGGTTTTTCCTGTTTAGAAAACGGTTTTGTCCACCTTGATGCTCGTCGCCAGTTCGCTCACTTCGATTTTTTGGCTGTCGTTCGATTTTCTGTCGCTCGATACCGAACGCTGGTTCGGCTGGCTCGGCCCCACCGGAGCGGTGTTGGCTGCGATTTTGCTGGTCGTTTTCTGTATCGTCGCGTGGGGTTTGAACCTGATCACCTTGCCCGGAAATTGGATCTCGGTTGCCGCGATGGCATTGTATGCGTGGTTAGGACCGAGTGAGGGCCGCATTGCGATTGGCGCCACCACCTTGGCGGCCGCGTTTCTGTTTGCCTTGCTCGGTGAAATTATCGAGTTCGCCGCAGGGGCGATGGGAGCTCAAAAAGCCGGAGCGAGCCGCCGTTCGACTCTGTTGGCGGTGGTTGGTTCGATGGCCGGAGCCCTGATTGGTGCCTTCGTTGGGATCCCCATTCCTGTCGTCGGCCCGATTTTGGCAGCCATCCTGTTTGGCGGAGTGGGGGCCACTGCAGGAGCGATCTATGGCGAATGGACCGATGGGCGTTCATGGCGCGAAAGCTGGAGCGTCGGGCATGCCGCCTTCTGGGGACGCACCTTTGGCACGCTGGGCAAATTCGCTGCCGGTTTGGCCGTCGTGCTTGCGGCACTCATCGGCGTGCTGTTTTAGCGGAAAAGTAACTTTACATAGTTCGCTAGCATTTGCGTGAGATCGCTCGGTTTGTGGATTGCATTGACTTTGGTGGGGCCAATTTCCTACGCTCGTCGCGGCGGAAACTCTTCAAAGAAAACATCATGGCCAAGGTTGCATGTCCCAGACGCGGCGCACGATCGACCGTCGGCGGCGAGTTCTTTATTCGACTCAGCAAGCCGACCTGACTTCATCCACGGCAGCGAGTCGTCGTACGGCCGAGCAGTGGCGCGAAGCACGGCGGCCGACGGCAACCTACGCTGCACGCGTCCATCGGCGGCTGCGCGGACGTTGGTTCTCGCTTGTTCCAGTAAAACGACGAACGTTGACAAGCGTGGCTGCGGTGCTGTGGGGCGTTGCGGTGATGTTGTCTGCGGCTCATTTCGCATCGGTCGCTTGGCCCTCGATCGTTAACCACCCCGAAGTCGCCCGGCCGCTGCGATTGGATCGCCCCGACAGCTTTGGACGCTGGATCATGTGCGTGTTGTTGGCGGGATCCGCCGGGGAGTCGCTGATGATTTATCAGGTTCGCCGCTATCGAGTCGATGATTACACCGGCCAATACCGTTTGTGGCGTCTCGTGTTGATCGCAATGTTCCTGGCCAGCATTAACTCGCTCGTTTCGATCGTCGATTGGGCAGGCGCGTTGCTCGACTTGGCCATCGGCGAACGGGTTGCGTTGTCCGGCAGCGATTGGCTTTCGATCGTGATCACGATCGGTGGTGCCGTGTTGGCGCTGCGGCTGATTGCTGAAGTGCGTCGTTCGCGATGGGCATTGGTAACGATGATCATCGCCTGGACGTTGATGGCCATCCCGGTCGCCGCAAAATGGAATATCTTTGCCGTTGATTCGATCGGGAAATGGTCGCTCGTGACCACCGCTCCGCTGTTAGCGTATACGACCTTGTTCATCTCGCTGGGCGGTTATTTGCGGATGCTGTATCGCCAAGTCCGTAATCTTGATGAAAACGACTCGCTGGCCGAGCGGTTCCAAGAGTGGAAGTTGCGGTATTTGACACGGGACCGCGAAACCGAAGTGGACGATGACCCGCAAGCAGATGCCGAGTCCAAAGTCGCTGGGGAAAAGAAACCGAAGCCAAAATCCAAAGACAAACCGGCCGGTAAACCACCGCGTGAAAACGCTGGTGATGATGCTGAATCGGATCAGGACGATGATTCAAGCAGTTCAGGCAGCGGCAAACGTCGATGGTGGTCGCTGCGCCGAGGCAAGAAAAATAACTCCGCAGCTGCGGATGACGCCGGGGCAGCCGTCGATGCGGATCAAGACGAGGAAGCGATCGAGGATACCGATGCCAACGTCGATTCCGAGCCTCGCAAGAAACGACGTTGGCTAGGGCTGCGAGCGGCAAAGGTTGAACGCACGGACATACAGGAAGAGGAATTGCAGCAGGACGCGTCGCCGTCCGGAGAGTCATCGGGCGGAGAAGCTGTCGATGAAGATTCGCCCAAAAAGCGAGGCCGATTCTCTTTCGGATTGGGACGCCGCAAGAAACCTGAATCACAGCAGGAGGAGGATTCCGCCGAGGGCCCCCCCGCAGTGGTCGCGCCGGCAGACCCGTCCGACGACGAGGGTGATCCGCCCGCCAAGAAACGCGGACTCGGGGGGTGGTTGAGTCGCGGTGCGAAGAAAAACGAAGCAGCGGCCGCCGCGGATCATGATGACGATCATGACGATGACGGCAACGACGATGACGCTGCGTCTGGCCATGGCTCGGGGGACCAGGACTGGGAGGATTCCGATTCGATCGACTGGGATTCGCTGAGCAAAACGGAGCGGCGGAAACTTCGCAAACAGCTCAAACGCCAAGGCCGCGCCGCTTAGAAGGTCTGTGGATTCTCGTAGCGAAAGTCGCCATCTCTCGTCGCGAACGTCCACGATTCTCGTAGCGAAAGTCGCCAAGACTTTCGGTCACCCGTGTCTTTGAGTCCCTTCGTCCCACGCGTGCCTCTCAGACCTGCGTGCCTCTCAGACCTGCCTGTCACTCGGGCCTGTCCGAAGCGTCCTCGTCTCGTTTGCCAAACGGATTTGCTCCTGTCAAACGGATTTGCTCCGAGCGCCGCAGTGGGCTTCTATGAGCCGAACCCCATCTTCGGGTATCTTCTCTCAGATCTTGTTCGCCCTTTGCGATTTTTCTCTGTTTCCCACTCCCCTGCTCGATCCGATCCATGATTCGAACTCGATTTGCCCCCAGCCCGACCGGTTATCTTCACATTGGTGGTGTTCGCACCGCTCTTTTCAATTGGTTGGTCGCGCGAAAAATGGGCGGTCAATTCATCCTTCGCATCGATGACACCGACGCCGGGCGGAACGTGAACGAGGCGATCCAGCCGATCTTGGATGGGTTTCGTTGGTTGGGAATGACTTGGGACGAAGGTCCCGAGGTGGGGGGACCCCACGAGCCCTATTTTCAGTCCCAACGGGCCGATCGCCATGCGGCGGCGGCCAAGTCGCTACTCGAAAGTGGTCATGCCTATCGAGATTACTCACGCCCCGAAGAGTTCGCGTCGCTGCGAGAGGAAGCACAAAAGGCGGGCAAGCAGTTCATCTACGATCGCCGCTGGATGGCCGAAGACGATGCTGCCGCGGCGGCGTTTGAAGCCGAAGGACGCACCGCCGTTGTTCGTTTGAAGATGCCACGCGAAGGTGAATGTGTCATTTCGGACCTCGTTCGCGGCGAGGTGCGAGTGGCCTGGGGGGCCGAGCAAGACCATGTGATCCAACGCGCCGATGGCAGTTGTTTGTATCACCTCGCCAGCGTGGTCGATGACCACGACTACGAGATCACCCACGTGATTCGCTCCGAAGAACATCTGTCGAACACGCCGCGACAAATCTTTATTCTCGAGTCGCTCGGGTACCAACGACCGGCCTACGCGCATTTGCCCTACGTTGCCGAACCCGGCGGTCATGCAAAATTGAGCAAGCGAAAGCTGGCCAAGTACGAAAAGAACAAAGATTTTGCCGAGCTGCTTGCCCGGGGACGTCGGATCGCAGACCGCTGTGGGATCCAAACCGAAGCCGATACGTTTAACCCCGTGATTGTCGACTTTTATCGCGAAATTGGGTTCACGGTCGAAGCGATTTTGAACTACTTGTTGCTGTTGGGATGGTCGCTCGATGGCGAACGCGAAAAATTCACGATTGCTGAAATGACCGAACTGTTTTCGCTCGAGCGAGTCACCAAGGCGCCCGCCTCATTTGATCCGCAAAAACTGTTGTCGTTCCAAGGGGACGCGTTTGCCGCACTTCCGCTCGAAGAACGAATCGAGCGAGTCAAACCATTTGCCGAGCGAGCGGGATTGCTCAAGGAGTCGGGCTCCGACGCGAAGCTTGGCGAAGTGGTTCACGGAGCCGGTGACCGACTGAAGATCGCAGGCGATATCCTCGACTTTGATTACTGTTTTCTGGACGAGTTTCCGGTCGATGCCAAAGCCTACGCCAAACGGATCGACGGTGATGCGGCCGCGAAAGATCTGCTGAAAAAATTGAGAGACTCGTTTGCCGCTGCCGACTCGTGGACGATCCCGTCGATTGAAACACTGGTCAAGCAGTTTTGTGAGGCCGAAGGGATCAAGCTCGGCAACATCATTCATGCGTTGCGAGTGGCGACCACGGGAACCGCAGCCGGATTTGGCATGTTCGAAACGCTGGCGGTAATTGGCAAAGAGCGAGTGTTGGCGCGAATCGACAAGGTGGTCCAGGCGTGACGTTTGAAGTTGGGCTTTTGTGTATAGGGGCAAAGCCCCGGAAGTTTACCTAGCCCAGCCCAACGGGCTGGGGCCAAGAAAACCAATGAATTGTAGTGATTTTGGCCCGGGGAACATTTAACAGCGCAACTTCAAAAAGCGTAATGCCGGTTCCGACAGCCGCACAAATCCGTTTGCCTCGCGAAACCGCGACAATCTGTGCCCATGCAGATTCGGGGTGATTTCGGGTAAACTGTATCATGGATATTTCATCACCCCTTTTTGTTCCATTGCGAGTGTTAGCCATGCAACGTTTCCGTTTCTCATCCCCCGTCGCGATCGTGGTGTGCGTGGCGGTTTGCGTTTTCGCGGCCGGATGCAAACGTGAAGAGACGCCGGTGACGTTTGAGCCCAACTTTGTCCACGCGATGAAGTACCAAATCAAAGACAACGTCTCGATGGATCAAGCCTCTAAGGACTCGATGTGGGTGGTGACGAAGATGTTCGGCACGCCGGACGAGCCCAAACTGCCTGACTTCGTTGCAGAGGAAGAGGATTTTGCCGAGCTGCTCGATCTCGATCGGCTCGTGCGTGCCTCGGGGTCTGCTGATGCCGAGGGACGTGGCCTGTACCGCAAACATTGTGCGTTGTGTCATGGCGTGACCGGAAATGGACGTGGCACCACCGCGGCAATCTTGAACCCGTATCCACGCGATTACCGGATGGGGGTGTTTAAGTTCAAATCGACTCCGCTTAGCTACAAGCCAACGCGAGAGGACATCGCTCGTTCGATTCGCAACGGGATTGCGGGTACCGCAATGGTCAAGATCCCCGAGTTGACCGAAGACGACGTGCAAGCGCTCACCGACTACGTGATCTATCTGTCGTGGCGTGGCGAGACCGAACGAGCCTTGATCGACGATGCCGTCATGGAAGGTGTCGATTTTGAAGGCGGCGAACGCATCATTGATCCCGAATTGGCCAACAGTTCCGACGAAGAAGAACAGGAATTGTACGAAGAGCAATGGGAGATCTCGGAGGAAATCGCGATGGGCATCGCCGAGTCTTGGCTCGAAGCGGAAGACGAAGTGCTCGAGGTACCCGAGCCACCAAGCGATTTTCCCGTTGCCAGTTCGCACAAGGATTTCGTCAAGCTGAGCCAAGGGGATCAGGCCGATGCGTTGGCGAAGTCGGTCGAGCGAGGCCGCGAACTATTCCTTGGCAAAGTGGCGTCCTGCAGTAAATGTCATGGTGAGAAGGGGCTCGGTAACGGCCAGACCACCGACTATGACGAATGGACCAAAGACTGGACCGCCCGAATCGGAATCAAACCCGAGGACCGCGAAGCATTGATCCCACTGCTTGCCCGCGGAGCGCTGCCGCCGATCAATGCGGTGCCGCGAAATTTCTCGGAAGGCTTGTTCCACGGAGGTTCGGAATCCAGTGATCTGTACCGCCGGATCACCCAAGGGATTGATGGTAGCCCGATGCCCGCAGCGACGTTTGTCGAAGGCCAATTTGAAAAGCAAGATGTTTGGCATCTGATCAACTTCATTCGCTCGCTGCAAACCGCGGATGCCGAGGATGCAGCAACTGCCGATGCGGCCCCAAGCGAAGCGGTGGGCACCGAGCCGAAAGCGAGCCCCGCGATCTAGCGACAACGATTCCGTCCCTGGTATCTCATCGCAACGGGGGATATGGGTGACGAGATTCGCCAAGAGTTTCGGATGCATCCTGAGATGCTGAAAGTCACGCACGACTTTCGCTACGACAACGCGTTTAGCGCCGATGGAAGTTGCCCTATCTATTCCCACTTTTTTAATTAGTCAAAGCGATTATGAGCGAGCAAGAAGCGAAACGCGAAAGCAAACACTTTATTCAACAGGCAATTGAGGCCGATTTGGCGGCGGGGCGTTTTTCAGGCGTGTTCACGCGGTTTCCGCCTGAGCCGAATGGCTATCTGCACATCGGGCACGCTAAAAGTATCTGCCTGAACTTTGGATTGGCCAAGGAATATGGTGGCACCTGCAACCTCCGTTTTGACGATACCAATCCCACCAAAGAAGAAACCGAGTACGTTGAATCGATTCAAGAAGACATCCGTTGGTTGGGCTTCGAGTGGGACAGTTTGCATTACGCCAGCGACTACTTTGACCAACTGTACGAGTGGG
>NZ_JBFHFD010000163.1:0-14576 GCF_041583735.1 Novipirellula sp. | reverse complement strand
CGATCAACATTTTGGGTGCGAGCCAAACGCACCAGCCGTGTTGTAGTGTTCCACCGTCGCGTTTCATCTTTTCGCGGACGTTGGGAAAGCATTCGGATACCTTGGCGTAGGACTCATGCTTCAGGTCAAGAAACACGGGCTTGCCCGCGTCTGGCAAAGCATCCATCAGGCGGCGGGTGTCCGCATCGATTCGATCTGGTGTGGTTTGGATCATCTATGTGTGCGAACGTTCAGGATCACGCGGCGGCGACGAGAGACCAACCACTTCAAAAAACCTGACTTCGCCGCTCGTCGTGCATCCGTTTGTTCTGTCGCGTTCGTTACGTTTGGAACTGGTGTGCGAGTTCGGCTTCAATCAGGTCGCGGTAAAGTTCCGCATCATCGATTATCGGTTTGTATTTGTCGGAATCAATGGTCCGGTCGTGAACGGATCGTTTTGCAAACAATACGAGTCGCCAAATATCGGGTGGATCAAACAGTTGCCCATCCAATGTTGAGAAATCAAAATCGATTCCGCCATGCCCGTTCGTTCGAGTGACGTCAACACCTCTGCCGTGTGTTCGGTAGGACCATCCCGTGCCCACGAGGTCGTGACGCCCCCGATGCTCGGGACGCAATACGTCGCGTGGACATTCAAGATTGAGTTCGTCCACCAGTAGCGTCACCGCATCGTCGCGATGCGACATCCAATCAGCGATCAACTGCCGTATTGTAGTGGGGTCGATGTAAGCGTCTCCTTGTCGACAGAACGTTTGAATTCACCGAGGACGCGCGGTGGACATTGATTTGGAGAACAACTGGGCCGCGTCCTTCGGTGCAATTCTTGGTTCTGGCCGTGCTCGTGCTCGTGCTCGTGCTCGTACTCAGCATCGCGGTACTCGTACTCGTCAGCAGCATTGTACTCCGCGTTGGATTCGGAGACAGCGTCGGTGCGGGCGATCAGCAATGTTCAGCGGAATCGATTGGTCGCGCGCACGACGATGAAGGCCGACAAGATCCCTCGCGACGGCGAACGATGAAGCGACGTAGTCAATCGACAGTCTGTAAACATCAAGTCGATCGTGGTCGAAGATTGGTTCGGTCATCGGTACCCCATTTCGAGCACGAGTACCGGCTGCGCCTGAGTACGAGCACGAGTACGATTTCTTCATTGCCAGAACGTCTAAAATCACCCGGTCGCGACGAGAGATTCTCCATTGTCAAAACCACCGACTTCGCGACTCGGGTGCATTTTTTTGTTGTTTTGCGTGGTGAATTCAAATCCGAAACGCAATTTTTTGCGAAATCATTCGAAAAGAAACGCGGGTGTTTGGTAACCATGCCGCTTGCGCGGTCGGCTGTTGAGTAGCCTAGCAACCTGAGCGACTCGTTGCCAGCTGATCGAGGCGTACGCCAGACCCTTCGAAAAATATTGTCGAAGTAAGCCGTTGGTGTTTTCGTTCGTGCCACGCTGGCCACTGCAGTACGGATCTGCAAAATACACCTTCACTTGGAACCATTTCGTCAGCAAACGATGATAAAAGAACTCCGTCCCATTATCAAACGTCATCGTCTTGATCTGACTAATAGGAACACCACTGAACATCTTGCGGATCGTGTCCATTACCAAACGAGTTGCCTTCGTTCTGCATCGGCCGATGAGGACATAGCCCGTCATCCGATCCACCGCTGTAACCAGGTAGCCCGTACCCTTCTTGCAGACAACCAGATCCACTTCCCAGTCCCCGATCCGACGTCGAGCACTGGCCACCGCTGGACGATCATGGATCGAAACACGGTTGGCGGCTTGATTGCGAATAAATCCCGGCTTTTGCTTGCGATGATGACGCCCTTGGCGTCTCATGGCACGGCGGTGCGGGTGTTTTGCATCGAGCGACCAAAGGTATTTGTAGATCGTCTGATGGCTGATTCGCACCGCCGCCTCCTCCTCCACCAACGCTCCGCTGATCTGCTAGGGCGACCAGTTTAAAAGCAGCTTTTTGCTGACATAGCTAAAGAGTTGAGAGTCTTCCAACTTACTCACAACCGAAGGTCTTGCCTTCAAGGCCTTCGCACGACGCTCCGCCTTCAGCGGATGATAATGTTCGCCGTTGACGAAGTTGCGAGATCGCTCACGCGAGATCACCGAGCCGTCACGACCGAGCTCGGCGGCAACCTCCGCTTGCGAGTGACCGGCGCGGAGCATTTCGCTAATGACAATTCGTTCTTGGAGTGTAAGATGAGCCATGACTGACTGAGTTCGTATGCGTTGCTGGATTTTGAAGTTCCAAACAACATCGCGGACTCAGTCGGTCTTTCGCTAGATGGCATCAAAAAAACAAAGTTTTTAGCAACTCTAAAAATTGCGTTTCGGGTTTGAATTCACACGTCGTTCGTGTCGGCGGTCTGTGAGGCCCGCAATTTGTCACGAACATCCATCAGTATCCTGCCGAGTTTGTTTTGCCCTGTTCCATCGGCACCGCAGCCCCAGTAGTAATCGCCCCGCGCATTCTCGACCAGTTCTTCGTCGGCAGTGTCAAGAAGTCGCTGTCGAATGTCATCGTGTGTTTCGAATTTACGCATTACGGCTCGATGCATGATCGAGTCTTTTACGTCTTCCCAGTCGTCACGTAGCGGATATTTGGTTGTTCGCCCAAATCCTTTTGCGTCACCGGGAGTTCGAGCACGGTGAATTGCCGCTTCGTGTTCGGTACCTGCGAACTTTTGAGCTTGGAAGTAGTGTTCGACAGTTCGCCAATACTTGCCATCAAGTTCAAACCCGTGCGACGAGAAGTTGCAAAAGTCTCCGTATTCATCGGTCCGGCTGTAGAAATAAATCGTCATCGGTACGTTCGCGATGGCTTAGCAAAATAACGCTACGCGTAACCGGGCACGCGCGAGAGATTCTCAATTTCATAAACGTCAACTCGCGCGCTCCGGTGCACGCGATTGTTACCCGTCCGTTTTGGTTTCGACTTGCTCACGAATGAACGCCCCGAATCCATCGTAAATTCGGGACCAAACGTATGGAGCGTCTGCGGGCTCTTCCGAGTATTCGTGGTTCCAGTACCAGACCGGTAATTCGCCATCCTCGTCGGGATGATAGGTATCAAGACAAAATAGGCCCCCGCCCCAATCGCTCGCAATCGGGATCATAATTTTATGGGCAATTGATGGGATGAAGGAACTCAATTCCTCCATCTTTGCTCGTAGATCGAGATGGTCCGATCGGTCAATACCGAAGAGCCGAATTGATCCGATGGCACCGCCGTTGATTTCAGCGAGAAACTCCTTGTAGCTTGACGGAAGCTGGTCGTCCAGCTCAGCATCAAGCTTGTCGACTGACGCCGCGGTCGCGCCCTCTTGTATCGCTTCTGACTCCGGATCGGTTCGGATCGCGTCAAACAACGAATCAGTGAAATGTTTCATGTTGCAAGTTGTGCCGGGGCAAAGTGTCAGTCGGGTAACGGCGGCGATGTGCGGGCGGCGAAGGGTGATTGAGCCACTTTGCAAAAACGATGCCGCCGCTCCGTCACCATCGCATGGTTATCGCAGATCGCAGCAAGCATCAATCGAGCATGGTTGCAGTGGCGTTCCGCCCCGTGGGTGGCCCGTCAAGCAGGCAACCGTTGGGATCGACCAGTGAGGCTAGTGTAACGGACTGCGATGACAAGATGTTGCACGATCACGACCGCGAATTTTGCTTGTTATGGCAGCGATGGAATGAATTGCAAAACCAACGCAGGCCACACGGCTAGTTGCGATAACGCCTGCGGTAACCGGGCCGCCGCCAAAAGATCATGATTTCAAAACCCGCGTAATCGGCGGCTCCGGTTCACCGCTTGGTTCGCCTCGACGGGCAAGTCGCTCACCCTGCCATGTCGTGATCAAAACGGTGAGGTCCGACCACCAGCCACTTTGACAACCATCTTGGTGTCCGGTGCGGTCAATACAGGGCTTGGGTTCGTAACGGTTACCTTGAAATGCTCTTCCGCCTTGCCCGTGACATCCGTTCGGAGATACTCCGTGGCTTCATCAATAAATGCTCCAGTCGCGTCAAAAAATTCAGCCTCAATCGTGACACCGGTCCATGTGCGAGAGCCTGAATTTGTGATCAGCCCAACGATCTCCATGCGCCCCTCATGGCTGCGCTTTTGCGTATCGCTGATGGACAATTCCGTGGCGATGTCACCTTTGAAGAATGTCAACTTCAGGAGAGGAAAGAAACCCAACAGTAAAATGGGGACCATGATCAAGAGATGCTTCCAGCCCCATGACATGTTGAGGTTCGACATTTCGGCCCCGCAATTGGAGCACTTCATCTTTGCACGCATAAGGTCAAACTTCTATTGAGGCGAACGTTAGTGATCAGCGGGGACGGGCGAACGACTTGCAAGCAGACCAGAAAACCGACCACCCGTCCTCCGTTGCATCACATGGTTCGGCCCGTTTTTTGTGGCGCGGACAATATGCGATCAATCTAAGATATTTTCCGGTTCATCGTAGTCCCAGAATCGCACATCTATCTTGGGATGCGAGGAGCGGAATTGTCTAACCGCGCTCACATACCCCAGTTCCTCCGGCGGCACTACGCTGTTGGGATCGATCGAACCGTTGTTGAAGAAAACCTCGTCTAAGTGCTCAAATCGTCTGAGCATCGCGATGATTTCCGGATTTTGTTCATATTGGACTTCAATTCGAACAACACGTTTGAATGCGTCGAGATTCAAATTGCGAAAGAATGACGGACCGCGGAAATCGAGGTGGGCCATTGCACCGCTCCACGTCCCGCACCCATCGTAAGGATGTCCACCGTCAGCGATGACAACTCCGTTCTTGGTCAAGCGTTCGAGATCATCGAGAGCTGCAAACTCGTTTCGGCGTTCCGCGACATTCCACGAATACCATCCGCACGCACCGGCAACTAGGGCCGTTGCGAGAAGCGTCGAACGAACTGTGTATTGGAGTTTCATGATTGAGTGGGCGAACGGCCGGCATCACCGGGCGGGGAGAGTAAAGTTGTCCATCTCAATTTCGGCCGCAAGCCCCGCTCCGTGTGAATGCCATGGTTATCCGCATCCCACGAGTTCAGAAGAGCGATACCGCATCACCATCAATAATCTGACCGTCAGCGTTAAAGGTAACCGTGAGGCAGTGTTCGTGCAGGTCTGGTGAGTCGCCACCAGTAATTAACAAGAGCTCATCTTCGTAGTCGTTACCAGATAGCATGAAAACGATTGAGTACGGAACTGCTAGGATCTTTCGAAGTCTTGCGGCAGACACCTGAGGCGGATCTTCCTCGCCACAGTCAAGAAACCCATTCAGCAGGTCAAGTAGCTCGACGGCCGCGTGTTCACGAAATGCCTTGAAGTACCGAACACGTTGACGCCAAACCTGCTCGGCTAGCGGAAGTAGCCGCTCGATCGCGTCGTCCGTCTCACAGAAGAATCGAAGATCGATTTCCCTGCCCTTGTGGTCCATCTTCAGGGAATAGGAACGATCGCTTGCGTGGCACTTGAGTTTGCCAAAAACTGTCGAGGACACGTTTCGTTTCATTCGGAGGCGTGTTTTCTTCGGTTCGGATAACGGCGGCCGTCACCGGGCACGGAGAGACGACTTTCCACTTTGTAAAACCGCACAAGCCGTGCTCCGCGTGCACGGCATTGTTCTGCCTTCATCTCGTAGCGGGGGCAAACTTGAACACATCGAGAATCGGGAACTTGCGTATCCACCATGATACATAGTTCTCAGGCGCCATCCACGCCTTCCCTGTCTCGAACTCGAATGTGGCTGTCGCCACTCCGGATTGAGAGATGGTTGCGACCGAAAGTGTGACGTTGTCATATCCTTTGGGGTTATCCCCAAACGTGCAGTCTGTCATCAGGTGCGCGGGAATGTCGAACGGGCCATCGTATGAAACGCCAACGAGCCGGCGGGTCGTCAGCGCGTACCAGTTGGCGTTGGACGTTATCGCAGTCACTACAGCGCGCTCGCCATCTGAAGCACCGAATAAATTGAGTACCTCATCGTGATGGTTTTCGATTCGGGTGTATCGCCAGTTTTCGGGAGTCATCGAACTTCGGCGAATGTCCCAGATCACGTTGTTGTAGATTTTCTCGTCTGGCCTAGGATTCATGTTAGGTTCGATGGCAGAACGTTACCGTTGACCGAGCCGGGAGGGTCAACGTCTCTACTGCATTTGGTTGCGCAAGCCCGGCTTCGGTCCAACGGATGGTTCCCCGTCGTCTTGCTTCATATAGACGCGAGTAATGTAGTCAGTCTCAGCGTATCGAGCGTGGCAGGAGATACACGAGTCAATCCGTCCACGCGCAAGAATACGACGTGTGCGTCCATCGATCACAGAGTACTCCCAATTTCGATTTTGTGCGTCGAATGTCGATCCCATCTTTCGCATTACCGTGTAAAGCTCCGGGTCTCTATCGCTCTTAGACCTTAGTTTCGACTTGACGATCATCGATCCCTGGGGGTAGTGATTCAGTCCGTCAATCAATGCACGTTTTCCTTTTTCGTTCACGTAAACGTTGCAAAATGCGGATTGACCATACCCATCATGGATCAGATTTGCGTCGAATCCGAAGGGCCGGCACGCCTTGTTCGTCGAGTCATCCATCTCATGTGGCTCGTCCGTGATTCGGATAAGGCGTTGCCGGTTGGTGGCATCGCGGATCAATTCCCAATCAGACGGTTCCTCAGCAAAAGAGATCGACGTCAGGAGTAAGACAGGTACGCATGAGATCAACGTGTTTCGTAACATTGTCGTGCTGCATTCGAGTCGGGGAACTATCTTTTTAACCCCGGGTCAGTCGGGTGATATAATCCAATTCGACCTTATATCACTCGGTGAGTCAAGTGATTTGGGTTATATCACTCGATAGCACCGTGAGTCGAGTGATATATGGTTTTATCACTCGAGAGCATCGAGGAGTCGACGATCATGTCGGTGTTGAAATTTGAGGAAAAAGTGCTGTCCCATAGCGGACTTCCGGAAAACGATCGAACTTGGTTCCCGCGGTGGCTACGCCGCTACGCACTTGCCCAGCGCGGCGGTGTTGACGATGACCTGTCCGTGAATCGGCATTCGGTGTTGTCATTCTCGAGGACATTGCTAGCAAGTGGTGCTCCGGCATGGCAACGCTGGCAGGCCGTGCGAGCGGTGGAATGTTACCGTGATTTGGTATTGGCTCGCAGCGAGCCAGATTTGTCGGACGTGGTTTTGACTTTGGCTCAGCTGGGCAAACGCGAACGCAACATTGAACTGGATGCACCGCCGACCGAAGAGGAATTGGCCAAATTGCGTGGCAAAGTGAATCGCAACGAGCCCATCTTGATTCAGCGAATGCGCGGCGACATGCGAGTGCTGCATTACGCGATGGCAACCGAGCGAGCTTACGTTCGTTGGGTGAAGCGGTTCAGCTACCATGTCGGTTCGCAAGATTTGCAGTCGTTTGGCGAACTGGACATCGGTTCCTTCTTGACGTCGTTGGCCGTGGAAAACAAGGTGGCTGCGAGCACACAGAGCCAAGCTCAATCGGGACTGATGTTTTTCTATCAGTGCGTTTTGGGAAAAAGGCTGGGGGTCATCATTTCGATGCGTGTCAGGCCAAGCGAGTCGATTCCCGTTTGGTTTAGCCGAGGCGAAATTGAGCGATTGCTTGAGCAGTTAGTCGGGGTTCACCGGTTGATGTTTCTGTTGATCTATGGGGCTGGGTTGCGACACAAGGAGTGCCGTCGCTTGCGGATCAAGGACGTTTGCTTTGACGAGGGACATATTGTTGTTCGCGATGGCAAGGGTAACAAGGACCGCATTACGTTCTTGCCCGAACAAGCGATACCGGAGTTACGTCAACAAATCGAAGTGGCTAAGCGGTTTCATCGGCTGGATGTCGAGGAAGGGTTTGCGCAGGTTTACATGCCGCACGCTTTGGCCAAAAAATACCCCAATGCGTGTCAGGATGCGGCTTGGAAGTGGGTGTTTCCTTCACGCCAGCGAAATCGAGACAAGCGGTCTGGGACAGTATGGCGACATCACATTGCCGAAGAGCAATTTGCGGCGGCGCTGAAAGTAGCACTTCGTCATGCGAAGATTGACAAGAATGGTGTGCCACATTCGCTGCGGCACAGTTTCGCGACGCATTTAGTTGAATCGGGAACGGATATACAGACGGTCCAGAAGCTGATGGGACATAAGGATATCGAGACGACGATGCGATATGTACACATCCGTCCGAAGCTCGGAGAAACGGTCAAGAGCCCCGTCGATACATTGCCGGATTCCTAAGCCATTCGCCCTGGTCAGTCCACTGGACCGATGGAGGGCGGGAAAGCATTTTCAATGTTTCTCTATTTTGTGTGTGGCTGCACCTTCGGTTGCTCCGGTGGCACTCCGCTGAGTTCCACCGCAATGGCGAGAATCGGATTATTGGCAATCCTTGCGGCAGTTGCAAGCGAATTGTTTGAAAAATGGGTTTGCTGCTGCGAAGCAAAGAAACGCGAGGTGATTGGAAGCGAGAGAAAGTATTGAACAGGAGGTAAGGGAGGGAACGGAGATGAGGTGATCTGCGGCTCTGTTTCCTCTGTTTGCTCCTGTTCAAGTTGTCCGAGCAATCGGCCTTTTGGTCTACGAGAGAGAACACCTGCCGGGATTCGGAGTTGTGATTGAATGGGGGCGGCTGAGTGTGGGTGACGGTCGTCTTGAGGCGGGATCTTTAGCAAGATCCACTACGGAGGGTGGGGCTAGACGGAGCAGACGTGGAATTGATGCGCGGTGTGGAGATTGGAAAGGTGCTGTGTGGCGGTATTTTGGCTTAGGTTGAGACCTTTGAGAGGGAGCAAGTATTCGCGTTGATTTGCGTCGATTCGCGGGCCTGTTTTTTCTGACAGCGCTGCGCTGGTGCGAGTGCAAGATAGCTGGTCCGATCGTGATAGACGTCGGTCTTTCCTGTCGCCCCTTCGGGGCTTTCGTTTTTGGGTTGCATTGTAACCCACGGCTCACGCCGTGGGCTACATCATGCCGTCCCGTTCGGGACTTGGGGATGATCGTTGAAACGCGTGCGCTGCACGATGTGGTTGCGATTGCTTGCAGCAACGCTGAGGCCGGGGAGAAGAATTGAAAAAGTTAAATTGACAATTGTAAATTTTAAAATGGATGGGCGTGGCGACTCGGCGGGAAAGGATGCTGCCGAAAATGATTCAACAGGAGGTAAGGGAGACAACGGAGAAAAGGTGATCTGCGGCTCTGTTTCCTCTGTTTGCTCCTGTTCAATTTGTCCGCGCAATCGGCCTTTTGGTCTACGAGAAAGAAAAACCTGCCGGGATTCGGAGTTGTGATTGAATGAGGGCGGCCGTGTGGGGTTGACGGTCGTTTTGAGACGGGATCTTTAGCAAGATCCACTACGGGAGGTGGAGCTAGACGGAACAGACGCGGAATTGATGCGCGGTGTGGAGATTGGAAAGGTGTTGTGGGGGCGGTATTTTGGCTTAGGCTGAGGCCGTCGAGAGGGAGCAAGTATTCGCGTTGATTTGCGTCGATTCGCGGGCCTGTTTTTTTCTGACGGTGTTGCGTTTGCGCGAGTGCAAGATAACTGGTCCGAACGCGGTCGACGTCGGTCTTTCCTGTCGCCCCTTCGGGGCTTTCGTTTTTGGGTTGCATTGTAACCCACGGCTCACGCCGTGGGCTACATCATGCCGTCCCTTTCGGGACTTGGGGATGATGGTTGTCGCCCTTGCTGCGCACTGCGATTGCTAGTCGCTTGCAGCGATGTTGGGAAGGAGTGAGAATTGAAAAAGTTAAATTGACAATTGCAAATTTTAAAATGGATGGGTGTGGCTCGTCGGGAAAGGACTCCTCCGAAAATGATTGAACAGAAGGAAAGGGAGGTAACGGAGATGAGGCAATTTGTAACTCTGTTGCCTCGATTTGCTCCTGTTCAAAACAGACCTCGCATTTGTTGCTTGCGTTTGCGGCGGGGAGCAGCGGCTGTGATTGAATGGGGGCGGCGCCGAGGGGGTGACGGTCGTTTTGGGGCGGGATCTTTAGCAAGATCCACTACGGGAGGCCTCGACGGCCCGTCCGACCTCTCCCGTGCTCGGGAGAGGTGGCTGTATGGAGCGAGGCTCGCAGGTCACCAGCGTCCAGCACCAGGTGACCTTCACGCGACCTGCGGATCACTCGTCGGTGACGCAGCCTTCGCTGGCGCTCTTGACGTTCTTGATGTACTTGTACAACGTGCCTCGCGTTGCTTTCAGTGGCGGCGCGGTCCAGGCGTCGCGGCGTTTGGCCAGGTCGGCTTCGTCGACGTCCACATCCAGACGGTTGGTTTCCGCATCGATCGTGATCGTATCACCATCTTGAACCAGAGCGATCGGGCCACCCTCTTGGGCTTCCGGCGTGATGTGACCGACGATAAATCCGTGGCTGCCGCCGCTGAATCGTCCGTCGGTCAAAAGTGCCACATCCGATCCGAGTCCCGCACCCATGATGGCACTGGTCGGGGTCAGCATCTCAGGCATGCCGGGGCCGCCCTTGGGACCTTCGTAGCGGATCACGACAACGTCGCCCTTTTGGATCTTCTTTTCCTCCAGTGCATGCAGCATGTCCTCTTCGCTGTCAAAGACGCGTGCCGGGCCGCTGAACTGCAATCCCTCTTTGCCCGTGATCTTGGCCACCGCGCCGTCGGGCGACAGCGAGCCACGCAGAATGCGGATGTGACCCGTTTTCTTGATCGGTTCCTTGGTCGAGTGAACGATCGTTTGACCTTCTTTCAAATCGGGCAGCGACTCGAGGTTTTCGGCCAGCGTTTTGCCGGTCACGGTCATACATGATCCGTCCAGCAGTCCTTCTTTGAGTAAGTACTTCATCACTGCGGGGGTGCCGCCCACTGAGTGCAAATCCTCTTGGACGAATTTGCCGCTTGGTTTCAGGTCGGCGAGGAATGGGATGCGGTCGCTCACGCTTTGGAAGTCGTCGATCGTCAGCGGTACATCGACCGCACGCGCCATCGCGATCAGGTGCAACACGGCATTGGTGCTGCCACCGAGTGCCATCACGGTCACCATCGCGTTTTCAAACGCAGTGCGGGTCATGATGTCGCGTGGTTTCAGGTCCAGTTTCAGCAGTTCTAGGATCGCATGGCCTGCGTGGCGGCACTCTTCTTTTTTCTCGGGATCGACCGCCGGGATGCTGGCCGAATAGGGCAGCGACATGCCCAAGGCTTCGATCGCCGACGCCATCGTGTTGGCGGTGTACATCCCGCCGCATGCTCCGGCACCTGGGCAACTGTGACGAACGATCTCTTTGCGTTCTTCTTCGTTGATTTGACCGGCAATGAATTGGCCATAACACTGAAAGGCACTGACGATATCAAGATTTTCGTTTTTGAATCGTCCCGGCTTGATCGTCCCGCCATAGACCATGATGGCGGGGCGGTTCAGACGTCCCATCGCGATCAAACATCCCGGCATGTTCTTGTCACATCCAGGCAGTGCGATCAACGCGTCGTACCACTGGGCAGCCATGATCGTTTCAATCGAATCGGCGATCAAATCGCGACTCTGCAGCGAGTAGCTCATGCCGTCGGTGCCCATCGAGATGCCGTCGCTGACGCCGATCGTGTTGAACCGCATGCCGACCAGCCCCGCGTCGACGACACCCTTTTTGACCTCGGCGGCCAAATCCAATAGGTGCATGTTACAGCTGTTGCCTTCGTACCAGACACTTCCGATGCCGACCTGCGGCTTGTTCATGTCTTCGGAAGTCATCCCGGTGGCGTAGAGCATCGCTTGGGATGCGCCTTGGCTTTTGGGCTGGGTGATGTTTTGGCTGTACTTGTTTAGCGGAGCATTCATGGCCGGTGGAGATACGCAGTGCAGGAGGAATGGGGGAGAAACGTCAACAAGCGAAGAGAGTTTGATGCGGGGGTGAGTTCGCGTTCTCTGGCAGACTAAATCTGCGTCGATTTGCCGACTTCACAGGCCACCGATTATGATCTTCAGCGAGCGTTTCACAACGGGACGGCTAAGCGAACTTTATCGGAGTAGACAAAATGGTGCGTTTTTCGTGGTTTTTGCTGGCGTTGGCGGTTGTTACCCTTGGTTTTACGCCCGGCAGCCGCGAGGCATTTGCGGACGATTTTGAGCTCAAGTCGATGTCGCTGTTCGATGGTGACACCTTGGCGGGGTGGGAAGGGAACGGATATTGGTTCCGAATCGAAGACGACGCGGTCGTCGCCGGGCGGCTGGAGGAAAAAATCCCGCACAACGAATTTTTGTGCACGATGGAACGATTCGCCGATTTTGATCTACGGTTGGAAGCCAAATTGGTCTCCGCCAGCAAGGATTCGGCCCGTGGCAATACAAAGCCCTCCTTGAATGCCGGAGTCCAGTTCCGCACTAAACGCATCCCCGGCGACACCGAGGTGTCGGGCTATCAAGCCGATATGGGATGGATTGGCGATCGATCGATTTGGGGTGCACTGTACGACGAATCACGCCGCCGGAAATTTTTGGCCGAACCCGCTGCCGATTTACCCCAAGACCTTGTCAAAGAAAACGACTGGAATTCGATTCGAATTCGCTGTGAAGGACCACGCATCCAAATTTTTATCAATGGTGTGCTAACAGTCGATTACACCGAAACCGATGACACGATTCCACGGGATGGCATCATCGGACTGCAAATCCACAGCGGTCCTCCGGCCGAAGCCCATTACCGAAACATTCGTATCCGTAACCTCACCAGCAAATAGGCAATGTTGCTGATCGCTCCACGATCTCGCGTTTTTGCCATTGTGCGTTTCGCAGCTCCTGCGTTTTTACAACTTCTCGTTTTGATCGCGGCGCGATCAACGGCCTCGGTATTATGAAAATTGAGTTTGTGTATTTCGATCTCGGCAACGTGATCGTTTCCTTTGATCCGAAAATCGCGGTCAATAATGTGGCAACCCGGTTTGGGGTCGACGCCGCGATGGCGGAACAGGCGATTTATATCAGTGGGTTGCAGGATCGATTCGAGCATGGCCACGTGACGGGCGAAGAATATGCGAGAATTGTGCGTGATGCGTTGGCCGTTTCGGATGCTCAGATGCCCACGACGGCACTGCTTGACGCAATTAGTGACATGTTCACCCCGATCGAATCGATGCGGAATACGGTCGCGCAGGTCGACGAATCTGGAACGCGTTACGGATTGCTATCGAACACCTGTCACGCTCACTGGGACTGGATCGCCCGTCAAACGTGGCAGGTTTCGTCGCTGGCGTGGCCCGTTCGCGTGTTGAGCTGCGAAGTCAGCTCGATGAAGCCCGATGGCGGGATTTATCAGGCGGCCGAAGAATTGGCCGGTGTTTCTCCCGCATCCATTCTGTTTCTCGACGACAAACATGAAAATGTCGCCGCGGCGATCGATCGAGGCTGGAATGCGGTCCAGTGCTTCGGCGGCGAGCAAGCGGAAGCGGCACTGAAGCAATACGGGGTGATTTCGTAGCACGATCTGCCGCGGGTTAGCTCGCGAACGTGGTGGCGGGTGCGGGTGCGGTGTTCGGCTGTGCCCGGCGGCGTGGGCGCCGTATGATGGAGGCACGCGACGACCACACCCCTTTCTCCCTTTTCGATTGCTTTTCAACTGCAATGGCACAGCTGGCAAACCCCCCATCGATCCCACTCCATCCCACGCCTCCTCGTCCCGTTGCTGTCATCGATATCGGGGCAACCAGCGTTCGCATGGCGATTGCCGAAATCCATGCCGATGGCGAAGTCCGTACGCTCGATACGCTGGTCCAGCCAGTCGATCTAGGGCGAGAAGCGTTTGACGTCCGGCGATTTTCGCGAGCGACCATCGAAAAGGTCGCCGGAATCCTGAAAAAGTACCAGCGAGTGCTGCAAGAATACGGCATTGCGGCACCTCATGATTTGCGGGTCGTGGCCACCACCGCAGTGCGTGAAGCGCTGAACCGACTCGCGTTTACCGACCGTGTCTACATCGTCACGGGGATGAATGTCGAACCGATTGATGAAGCGGAAGTGAACCGCATCACCTACATGGGGATCATGCCCCAGCTTCGCACCCATCCCGAATTGGCAGATGGTCGCTCGGTGGTGGTCGAAGTCGGGGGCGGGAACACCGAATTGTTGGTTATCCGCAGCGGCAATGTGTTGCACAGTCAATCGTATCGCCTGGGATCGCTGCGGTTGTTGCAATTGTTAGATCAAGCCAACGTGTCGGTCGCGCGACGTCGAATTTTGTTAGAAAGTCATATTCGACGGATCTTGGACATGATCGTCGAAGAGGTGCACTCCGATGCGATGATTCACCTCGTTGCCTTTGGAGGCGACATGCGTTTCGCCGCCCATCAACTACTTGATGATTGGGATGGCACGTCGCTCGCCCAGCTGTCGACCGATCGCTTGATCGAATTTACCAACGAAGTGCTGAAGCTTGACGAAGACGCCATTGTCAAACGATTTGGAGCAAGCTTTATCGAGGCCGAGACGCTCGGTCCGGCACTGCTTGCCTATTCAATGTTGGCCCAAGCGTTCAATCAGACCCACGTTTACGTGTGCGATACCAATTTGCGTGACGG
>NZ_JBFHFD010000162.1:0-14594 GCF_041583735.1 Novipirellula sp. | reverse complement strand
CCGTTTTGAAAACGCGTCGATATCGGCGTCCAAGCGATCATCGTGCTCACGCACCGCATTGATCACCGGGATCACGATACTGCCCTCACTCGCTTCGGCCAGCATGCCGACCGCGACGCTGCGGATTTGGTCTCGCCGGACGACCAACAACATGGCCGAGGCCAGCGATAACGCTCGCGCTGCAACGCCCGCGATCGCACGCCGATCGTCGGTTGAACCGGGCGCGTCGACGAGCATGTAGGTGATGCCAATCGATTGCATATGTGCCGGGTCACAATGCAAGTATTGTTCGTAACGGGGGTCCAGATCGGCGGGCGGCATGGGGCCGATCCAAACGAGTTTCTCGGTCGCTTCGTCCGCGTTGTTGCCGCTGCGAATCGAATTGGCGGCCGACGATTTGCGAATCAATTGGCGGATCAACCACGACTTGCCTTGCCCGGTCGCCCCGACGATCGCAATCACCGAAGTACCACTGCTGCGGTCTTGCAGAATCATTCGCCGTGCTTCGGCGTGGTCGTCACACAGTTCCAATACTTCGCGGCCGGTCGGACTGTCGGCCAGCACGCTGGTGGCCGAATGACGTACGCGACGCAAAAACGTGTCGCCCGGCAGACTGAGCGATTGATGGGGCGCCGTGGAATCGTCGTTTGCAGAGAGAGCAGAGGACACGTCAAATACTTTCAAAATTCAGTTTCATTGGGCGACTTTGTTGGACGAATCTATTCGACGATGACCGAAACGCGGTTCTCATCAGCGTTTGCTAAAACAACTAACTCAGGAAAAAGTTCCAGCCTACCGGATTCGCGATCGCTTAACGGTGATGCGGAGGCAGCGGGACAGTTTTGTGATTCGTGTCTTCCTTTGGAAACTGCAACGAAAGTCACGCACGACTTCCGCTACGGACCTCATTGATTTTCGCCTTTCAAATCACTAATCCCGCGGCACCTCGATCCCTCGCACCAACGCTTGCAGTTCTTCGTCGGTACTGCGTCCTTCGATCTCGGCTTCGGCTGTTAGTTGAACTCGATGACGCATCGCAGGGAGCGTGATCTCCACCACGTCGTCGGGGATCGCGTAGTCGCGTCCTGAGAACGCGGCCAGAGCGCGAGCCGATTGCATCAACGCGATCCCCGCTCGTGGCGATGCTCCGATATGGAACGCGGGCCACGTTCGTGTTGCGCGGACAATCTTGTTGATGTAATCGAGCAAGCTGTCTTCGATTAACACTTGGCCACACAACTGCATCGCTTCGAGCAAGCGTTCAGGATTGGTGACCGTTTTGACCTCGTCACGCAATCGTTGATTCAAATCGACTTGCTGAGAGTGCATACGAAGAATCTCGGCCTCTTGATCCGATGTCGGATAATCGACTCGCAATTTGAACATGAACCGATCGAGTTGCGCTTCGGGCAAATTGTACGTGCCTTCGCTCTCCAGCGGATTCTGTGTCGCCAAGACGAGGAACGGACGTGGCACTCGGTGGCTGGTTCCGTCCACCGTGACGCGGTACTCCTGCATGATTTCCAGAAGTGCCGCATGCGTTTTCGCGGGCGAGCGGTTGATTTCGTCAGCCAGCAACAGCTGGGTGAACACCGGTCCGGGGCGGAATCGAAACTCGCTTCGCTGCATGTCATAGACCGGTGCCCCGGTGATGTCCGACGGCATCAAGTCGGCGGTGAATTGAATCCGACCGAATTCGCAACCAAGTGCCTGGCCGAGCGTTCGCACGAACAACGTCTTGCCAAGGCCTGGGACCGATTCGATCAGAACATGACCGCCTGCAAACAAGGCGGTCAGCGTTCCCAGGACCAATTCGTCTTGACCGACGTACAGTTTGCTGATCTCGGCCGAGATTTCGTTATACAGTTGCTGGATCGGTTGCATCTTTGTCGACCGCGTAGGGGCGACATGCGAAACTGCTGCGTTCGAAGACGCTGCGTTCAAGGACGCTGCACCGGACACCACCGCATTGGGGATCTGGGGTGGCGGCCCGGCTTGGGATTCACTCGCCGAGGGTGGCGCACCGCGATCTTGCATCCCTGGGTCGGTATGGGAATCGGGTCGCGCGGACGAGAGCGGGTCGTTCGAAGGTGGGAGATTGCTCAAGAGTTCGCCGTGATGTCAGAGTCGGTTGGGTCGAGAGGACGCTTGGTTTGACTTGAGGGTTGAGTATGACCGCCCGCGGGCGGATCTGGTAGGCCGGGCGGCGTTGACGATTCAGCGGTCGTGGGGTGAATCGCGGGACGGTGGATTGCTTCGTGCTCGGGTTCCGGAAGCACCCAGGGGCCTTGGGTTTCGCCATGAATTCGCCGCATGTACTCGCTGATGCGGTGTCGGGCAAATTGCTCGCCGCCAGCACGGTTCATCAACGCGGCGACCGCATCCAAATGGTCGCCAAAGCTGCCTTTGACACTATAGCGGACGTGGCGGGCGCGACCGAGCGACGGTAACAGCATCAAACAGATCACCAAGCCTAAGAGTGCCGCATGGACCGTCACCAAACTCATCGGCCACGTCGTCAATAACTCCCAGCCCGACGCCTTCGGGACGCCCGGTTTCGATTCGCTGACAGGCAACGACTGCGGATCAACGCTGATGAAACCGGCACTTGGGGATGGGGTGGACGGTGGCAGCGAGGCGAGGACGAGTTGGTCGGCCAATTCGATGGCCAGCGGTTTTGTAAACGCATAGTTTGTCAGCAGCGATCCGCCAGCGACGACAATGATCTGCGAACCGTTCCAGCGTTTGGATTGCACTTGGGCGACGATCGTCGTCCCGCTCTGGTCTTGTAGCAACGGCTGCAGCGTTACCGGCGTGCTCGTGATCTCGTTATCGCTAACGACGACCGCCGTCGCAGGTGTGGCCGTGGTTCCGGGGGTTGCCGCAGCCGCACCGCCGGTGGTCGTGTTGGCCGATGTTTTAGCGGGCTTGCTCTTGGAAAAGGGCTCGATTTCATACTCGACCGTGTACGAACCGGATTGGCTGGTTTCCGAGCCGAATCGGTTAGCCCATTCGCCATCGAGCTTCGTGATGGGATGGCCGGTGGGCAAGGGAGTGGAGGTGAACCAACCGTTGGAGACGGCTGCATTGCGGATCAGCCGCGATTGGATCCGCCGGTTAATGCTTTTTGCGACGCGTCGACGATACTCTAAACGCTGTTCGGGAGGCGCCACCTTGCTGGCGTCGATCCAGTAATCCGTTTCACTACCGCTGTCGGGGATCACAAAAATCAGGGTGCGGTCGCCTTGGGTAAGCCAGCGATCGATCCAGCGGGTGACGCGAGGGTTAAAGCCATTAAAATGAGTCGGAGTCCAGACAAGGGCGTCGTTGGTAAGCACGCGATTGGAAAGCCGCGAGACATCACGGTGTTGGAAGCCGGCATTTTTGAAGGATTCACGTAGGGCACCAAAGCCGTTCAAACTTTGTTCTCCGCTACGCCCCGATGAGTCGCCATACTTTGTCGATAAACCGCCGCAACCAATGGTCACGCTGATTAGCAGAGACAATAGGATGATCCACGGATTACGCGAATCGCCGACCATGGCCTCGGCATGCGGGCGGGATTTTGTTGGCATCATGCCGCCACCTCGTGATGCGATTGGACGATGCGTTCGAGCGTTTCGTTTTGGTTCCACAGATCGCGGAATTCGGCATCGTTGATCTGTTGGCGTCCAAAATAGGATCGTTCAAACGCGGTGGTGGTTTCCTTTAACAACGAGCCCAGTTCTGGGTTGGCGTTGCGGCATTCGCGAACGTATTTGCCGTTGGTCTTGCCGCGATTGAGCCGGATCAAGGACGAGCGATCGAGCAACAGTAACTGATGAGCGAACAGCAAGATCACCGCTTGGTCGTATTGCCCCAAACCCATTAAGCGGGCTGCTTCGCTACGAAGATTAACATCGGTGCGTCGCAATTCTGCGGGCAAGTGTTTCATTCGTTCGATCGTCTGTTCGTCTGGTCCCGCTCGATCGTCGGTTGCAACTGATTTGGATGCCGCGTTCAAGTCGATGTCTGTTTTTGACAACGCGTAGATCAACGTTCCCACAAGTCCCGCGATGATCGCAGCCAAAAACATCCAAGCAAACAGGTTGCCGAGCGTTAAATCGGTTCCAAACAAACCGGTGGTTGTCGACCCCGTGGCTGTGGGGGCAGCCGCGGGAGGAGGCGTTTTTTTGGCTACCTGT
The DNA here is from genome assembly GCF_041583735.1 of Novipirellula sp. Taxonomy (NCBI): domain Bacteria; kingdom Pseudomonadati; phylum Planctomycetota; class Planctomycetia; order Pirellulales; family Pirellulaceae; genus Novipirellula; species Novipirellula sp. Next base: position 10,410 of record NZ_JBFHFD010000162.1, on the reverse strand, counting down.
TTAGCCTTGGGCAACCAGCGACTATCGCGGTGTTCGGAATCGTCCACGCTGGTCTGTACCGTGACCGGTACGATTTTTCCTTCGTCGGGATCGAACCAAACCGTTGACGGCAATGCGTTCTCGGCGAACGAACGCTGTTTCGCATCGCTGGCGTCTTGGGCGGATGCCCGAATGCTCAGTTGGCAGATCAAACTTGTCACGACAACAAGCATCACGATGCGGCAGTTCAGTGGATTTTTTTGCATCATGACGCCCCTGGACTGTTTTGCACAAGCGGCTCTGCGGGGGCTGGATTCGCAGGGGCGACTTTGCCTCGGGTGTTGACGGGTTGTTTATGTTGAGGGCGAACCGCCAGTCCGGCCTCTTCGCCAAATTGCCGCATCGCCTCGGCGCGAATCGCCAGTTCCACTTCCCAGCCTTCCAGCCGGATTCGAGTATCCAAATAGTTCAGCAATCGCATCACCACGCTGACGCCGGCAACCAACCATAACGACGCGGGAAACATAACGGTCAAGAAAAATAGATCCCAATCCGGATTGCCGGTCGCGATCACACGAACGAACAACATCGAACATAGGACGCTCATAAAGATCCAAAACAGGATGAACGATGACGCCAAGAATCGGCCTCCCAAATCACTTGCCATCGGTTGATGCAGTGCCTTGCTGCGGCGTGACAGAGTGATATCGGTTACCGATCGACTGCGAAGCGGGCATTGTTCGAGCAATAGAATCTCGGGCATAAAGGGGCGGTTGCTACGCACCAAGGTTGCGGCCACCAAAATGCAAATGGGAATCATGCCATCCCAAAACCAATCCGCAGGCTGTCCTAGGCGAAACAAACAAATTGCCATCGCGGGAATCGCCCAACGTGCGACGCCTAAGACCCACAACCATCGCCAAAAATATTGTTTTGCATCACTGAAAACGCTTGTCCACGTGGGGCGGCTTTCAAATACCGCTTGTCCAAGGTAGATGGTGGTGGCGACGCCCGCCGCCGGTGTCTGCAAGACGACCAACAGCGAGATCCAGCAGACGTATCGCCAAATTTCCGCAACCGCATCGGGGTCATCTGCACCATAGTCGGATTCGGTGATGGGGATCCAGTAAAGCAGCAGAGCATTGAGCAGCGCCCACGGAACCGCACCCACGAAAAAGCCAACTCCAATCGCGGACGGGTAGCGGCGCAGCATCACTAAGGACAAATCACCGATCTCGGACAAGGTTCGGCGGCGAACCACCACATGGGTGCGATCAAGTTGCATGTGTCACTCGCCCCACTGATGCGGAATCACCCGAGTCGGACTCGATCGTTGTCGGTTCATATCGAGCCGAATGCGATCCGTGTGATCGTTTGGGCCACGGGAACCCAAGAATCACAAAGTAAAAACTAATCATGCCCGATGACATGATCGCCCAAGCCGCTTTGAAGATGAACGGCAGCGGGCTGGGAGACAGGAAGCCTTCGGTGAACGCTGCCAACACGAACATCGCGGCGGCGGCGGCCATCACCGGGATCGCTTGGATCGCACTGCGGCGAAGCGAATCAATTCGGTTCAGTCCGCCGGTGCGAAACCATCCGACGCCAAGCCGCAATCCGGCTGCAGCGGACAATGCGATCGCGGTTAATTCAAAAGGACCATGGGCGGTGACAAATTGAAAGAAATTGTCGCCACCGGTCACATCGGGTCTGGCCATGTAGCCAAACGCGACGCCCAAGACGACCGCGTTGTAGGCCAATTTGAACAAGCACGGGATGATCAAAATACCCGAGGCGAAACAGGTCAATCCAATACCGGTGTTGTGATTGATATAGAAACCGGCCATCGACACGTAATGGTCCAGCGAACCATTAAGTTTATGTTCGTACATCGACTCGAGACTTTCCAACTGCGATTCGCCCATCACCGCATTGGCAAAACCGGGGAACTGCTGTTCGTTGTACCCCATATACATCGCGAGCGTGAACAGCCCGAAAAACAGTATCGTGGCCACTCGCACACACGAATCTGCAAAGATTTGCCGCGGAGCTTCGTAGAACAGGACATCGACCCAAGTGGACGGTTCAAATTGGTTCGCCCGATAGAGTTGATTGTGCGCTCGAGCAACCAATTGGTGCAGGTAGGTCACCGTGTTGGGAGGCAATTGGTAGGCGTCGGCCAGCGCCAAATCGGCGCAGGCGGCACGATACAGCGACGAAAATCGTGCGATCCCCTGGGCGCCGCGATGTTCAGGACCACCCGCGCGATCGGTGCGTCCACGCGATTCCATCGCATCGCACAACGATTCGAGTTCGTTCCACTGAACGCGACGCTTGTCTAAGATCGAGGCAACATTCATGAGCGAGCCCGCATCGGTGTCAGAGGTTGGTTACCCGCAAGGACTTGGGTTGGCTTGTTTGCGTCTTTCGCCAAGGGGCTGAAGTCTGCCAGATTTCCCAGGTCAGGAAGCTCGCCCGTCGCGTCCGCGAGAAAGGTTTTGTAGTAGAGCGAATACATCAGCAAGTCGGGATCAATGTCGTTGCGAAATTCGAACCGCTCGATCAACGGGATCGTCAAGTGTTTGGCGATTTCGCGTCGACGTGCCGGAGTCAGATAGTGGCGGCGCTCGGCATAGATCGCCAAGGTTTTTGCCATGCTTCGCGAGACGCGATAATCGGCGGGAATGAACGATGCCAACGCAGGCACTCGCGGGTCGTCGACTTTGGCAATCGGCAATCGCCAACTCCGCTCGTCCACGATCACCATTGTGCCGGCGGCCAAGTCACCAAGCCGTTGCATCCGACGGGTGAAGATCATCGATAACAAACAAACCATCGCAGTCGGAATGATGAAGGCAGGTGGCGCGTCTTCGGCACCAAGACTTGATAGCGGGGCGACGGGCAAAAAGTCAGCGATCCGCAACAGGTTGCGAATCAACGCTCGTTTGCCGGTGATCGGTCGGCCTTCGATATCGATGACGCGAATCCCGGTGGCCCATTTGCCGACCGTTCGCCCATTGAAATAGGTCTCCAGCGTGGCTCCGTAAAACCAGCTGACTACGAAATTTAAAATCAACGCCCCCGCACCGATGAACGGTCCGAAAAATCGCAAATCGAGAATCGCGCCGGTGATCAACATCAGCACGACGACGCCGATGATGACGAGCCAGCGGATGGCAACGTCGATTAAATACGCCGGCAATCGGCGAAACGGACCCGCCAACTGATAGTTAAAGGCGATGTTCTCCGGCGTCACTACCGCGATCGTCGTGTCGAGTGCAGCAGGGACGCTCATGCGTGGGCTTGGGGCTCAAAAAAAGTTATTCGAAATGTGCAGTTCCGCTCACCAACCATTATCGCGTGTAGCCCCCTCGTCGTGCAACCACGGCGAGGTCCGAATCGCCTGTTCCGAACCATTTTCGCGATCAACCAATTTTAGCGGCCACCATTTTCGTCAACTTTGATCGATTACGGCAGCGCGACTTGGGAATGATGGCCGAGGTACGAAAACAAATCGTGGATTTCACGCTGCGATAACGTGTCGAGTAACCCTTCGGGCATCGGCGATTTTTCAGTTACCTTTTGCAGTTCCACTTCACTGCGAGGGATTGTCATCTGCTCGGTCGCGGTATGGATCGTTACGGTTTGGTCGGATTGGTCGGTCAGCAGCCCGTTGATCACGCGGCCATCATCGAGCAACAGGATCGTCATTCGATAGTTCTTGTCCACTACCGAACTGGGGTCGATGATGTTGGACAACAAGTAATCGAGGTTGCTACGGTTGCCACCCGACAGATCCGGGCCGACCTGGCCTCCTTCGCCATACAAGCGGTGGCAATTTTGGCAATGCTTTTGAAACAGTGCCCGGCCGGCGCTGCGATCCGCTTTGGACAACACGTCGGCGGACAATTCGTTTTTCAGTTTTTCGATCAACCGTTGTTTGTCTTCCGGCGATTCACGCACCTCGCCCCAAACTTCGCCAATCCGCTGGTTCAGCGCCGGGTCGCCGAGGCTTTGGATTTGCCGCACCTGGAACGCCGACAAGTCGTGTCGTGGGATCTTGCCCTCGCCAATCGCATCGAGCAACTCGCTGGCGAACGATTTGCGTGACGACAGCAACGACACAATCTGAGGTTTGTCGGGACCACGGAATCGGTTGTACCCCGATACCAGCGTCGCGGCGACCTTGGGGTCGTCAAACGTTGCCAGGCCTTTGGCAGCTAACACATTCATACGAGCATCGTTGATCAATTTTTCGCAAACCGGTCTTAGCTCTTTGCTTTGACTTTGGATCAACGTTTGCAGCGCGGCCAATCGTGTTTCGAAAGAGACCGGTTGGTTTGAATTCGTCGCGGATTTACCGAGGGCGATCTGGATGACCTCGTCCATGGCGCGGCCATCGCCAAACACCACGCTCAATTCGCGAATCAGCGGGCGAAGTTCGTCGTGGTCAATGCGAACGACTTGGTCCCATGACTTGGGGCGAGTCGCGGACGCCCAGCCGCGAAGCCCGTCGCTGACGCCGCTCAAAACCGCGAGTTGAAAGTCGCGATCATTGCTTTCGGCTGCCTTCGTCAACAAAGCGTCAATCGCAGCGGGAGCCCGCGTGATTTCTTCGGCTAAACAACGCGCAATCAATTGCGTCAACCGAGGTTGTTGGCAACGGATTGCCACCGATACGAGGTCGTCGTGGTGACCTTTTCCGAGCGGCATCACGCCGTACCAGATCATCAGCGGAATGTTGTGATCGTCGGCATCTTCGATTCGCATTGCCAGCGGTTTAGCAAGTGCGGCACGCTGCTGCGGTGGTAATCGCTGCAGTGTCGACGCCAGCGCTAAACGGACCGCGGCAGAGGAATCCGTACTCGCCATCGCGGCGAAACGCCGGGTCAATGCTTTGGAGGTTGCCGAATCGGGGGCGGGCAAACGCGATTTCCAATCCACCCCCATCACATCATCGATCGGCCACGTCTCGCTCAAGAGCCGAATCGCCCAAACGCGAACATGTTCGTGGCGGTGGTCCAACAATGCAGCCAAGTCGTCGGGCGTGGTGGCACCGCAGGCATGCAGCGTCAACAGTGACTGCACCGCAGTCGATTCGCTGGTGTCGTTCGCCGCAAAAATTTGACGTAGTCGCCTTGTTGCCGCGGTGATGTCTTGCCCCGCATTGGATCGTTCGATCAGCTCCATGCGAGCTTGACGACGTTGCCAGCGATTGCCTGGTAAATGAGCGTTGGCCAACTCGGATAGCGACCACAGTGCAACATCGTTTAATGAAGCAGCCGTTTTCGAAGTGGATTCGTCGCCGTAGCTGATTTTGAAGACGCGTCCGCTTTCGCGATGCACTCCGGTGTGTTCGTGGCATTCGCCGGTATCGCTCCAATCGATCGCAAACACGTTTCCGTCGGGACCGCTGCTTAGGTCCATGCCGCGAAACCAGGGATCTTTGGCGAGGATCATATCGGGCTCGTGCCGCAGTATGTAACCGCTGCCGTGTCGCTCAATCCGTTCTTGATTGGCGCGTCGTCCATGGAAGTTGAACGTCAACAGTTTGCCGACATAGGCGTCAGGCCAAGAATCGCCTTGATAGATCAACACGCCGCAGTGAGCATGGCCGCCGCCGTAATCGTTCGCCGCACCGTCACGCGACTTGGTCCAGCTCTGCCCCGTATCGAAATGCCAATGGTCAGCATGCATTTCGATCATCTCATAGGCACGCCGGTTCGGATCGAGCGTGAAGGGACGCGGGAAATGGGCACCCGGAATCATGTGCCATAGATGGCCGTTGACGGTGTTGCAGAAGAACATTTCGCCGACGTCGTTCCAGTCGTGTCCCCACGGGTTGGTCGTTCCGGCAGTCAAGACTTCGGCGATTTCATGTCTGGGGTGATAACGCCAAATGCCTCCTTCGAGTGCTGGACGCTGATCGCGAGGCGTCTCGGGTTTTCCGATGCGTCCCGGACAAGAACCGCCGCAACGACCGTACAGCCAACCGTCGGGGCCGAAGCGGATACCGTTGGCAAAGTTGTGATAGTTTTGCTGGGCTACATCGAACCCATCCAGCACGACTTTGCCGGGACCATCAGGAACGTCATCGCCATCGGCATCGGGAATGAAGATCAGCTTTGGAGGGCACATCAACCAAACCCCACCATGGCCGACTTCGATTCCGGTCAACATTTGCACGTCATCGGTAAAAACGGTGCGGCGGACGCGATTTGGCGAAGACGCTTCCCCCGCTTCGTCCTGGTTGGCGGGATCGAGAATGACGACCCTGTCACGTAGGTCAAGCTGAAAACGTTGTTGACGTTCCGCGTAAGTGAAATTTTCCGCGATCCACAATCGTCCGCGCGAATCCCAAGCCATCGCGATCGGGTTCATGACATCAGGTTCGCATGCAACCGCCGTCACTCGAAACCCGTCGGGGACCGTGAACGTTTCGGCAGATTCAGCAGCGGTCATCACCGGAGCGTCTGCGAGCGGTTCCGTATTGAACAGCGGAGGAAACTCGGCGTTGGCTATCGAGGTCGCCAGTAGAAGTATTCCGAGCAGCAGAAAGCGATGCATCAGCCAGTTTCCTTGTGCTTATTTCAATTCTTAGTCGCGACAGCGACGGCAGGGGACGACGTCGCCTGCCTTGCAGGCCTAGTCGCGAAGCGACGACAGGTGTCGAATTCCGGTGGTCCAATGACGCGTACACCCGCGTTTCCTGTCATCGCGTTGCGACTTGCTTCGCTTTGGTTTCCCAAACCTCGGACTGGCGTCCAGGGCTACTGCCTGTTGTCACTTCGTGACTAATCCAGTCGCGAAACGCCGAGGCGAAAACAACTCGAAAAATGGCCGCTTTCGCTACCCAGCTCACGCATTCTAGTCGATTACCGAGGCGGGTTTTGGTTTCGGCGCATTCGGGTCAGGTGGGTTTTTGGGTGGCGGTGGTGGCGGGCCGAGCCGGATGCCGCCGTCAATGTGAGTCGTGTAGACCCAATCGGCTGGCTGCGGTTCCCAGCCGGCGAGGACACCTTCGTCGCTGAACAGTCCTCGAGCCGCGACGTAGACATCAAAACTGTCTGGCAACACGTGGAAGCGTCCGTAGTACTTTGTCGTGTCGAGTTGGCTGAGCACGTCACGGCGAATTTTCGAGCGTGGGTTCAGGATCGCCGATTCGTTTGCACCACGACCTTCGCGAGGGATCAAGCGGATCCGCGGCCACGTTTTTGACTGGACGAAATACTCGACATCAAAGAATTCGTCCTGGTCCTTTAGCTTCTCATAAAACGCCGTGAATTTTTCAGGATCGATGCCAGCGGCAGGGTCACGGTCCAAACCGCCACGCTGGATGATCGCCTTGGCTTTTATTTCGGCTCGCTTGCGAAAGAACTCGGCATTGACCGGATAGACCAAGTTGTTGACGCAGATAAACGTCGCCTCTTTCGTCCCCGGCGGTGCCGGACGTGGGTTCGGAATACTGACTTTGATGTCCGGTGCCGCTTGCCGCCGAGGCGTTTTGTCGAGGATCGCTTCGAGTTCCGCTTTCCGCTCAAGCGACGTTGCGATCAATGTCTGCATTTTCTCGCGTTGCTCTTTGGTATTGGCAATCTCGGCCGCCTTCTTTTCTGCCATTTCACGATCCGATTGGATCTTCATGGCAAATTCGTTCATCTGCTTTTTGCGATCTTCAATGTTTTTCTTGCGTCGGGCTAGCAGTTCCTTGCTCTTTCGCAGTTCCTCTCGCTGCGCATCGGCATCGATGTCCAAGGGGTCCACAAGCATCCGATTCAGTTCAAACGCCTCCTGCTTTTTCTGCAGCAATTTCTTTTGCAGTTCTTCGACCTGAGCCTCGTCGACTTGGGATTCTTCGGTAACGCGTGTCACGACCTCCGCGACACTCATTTGCGTCACGATCAAGACAAGCACCAAGATTCCGACGACATTGGTCATCGTATCAAGCAGCGAATCCAAGCCGCCGTCTTCATCATCATTGCTGGGTTGGCGTTTCATTGTTCACGCTCCATTTTCTTGGAAGCCGCAAAGGCACTCAAATCAATTCGCCCTTTGCCAACAACCGGAATCTTGCCATTGCGGATTCCACGACTGTCACAAATCTTCTTCGCCGCACGAAAGACCGACAATCCGTCGCTGCGGACTAGAAATACGATCGTATCGTCCTTGCCATTGAGTGTGGTTTCCAACAGCGCAATAAAGTCCGCATCCTTGGCCATTTCGCTTGCACGCATTCGTTTGGGCGGCTGTAAGTGATGCATCACGATCGCCCCTTCGGTGCACTCAACAAAATGCGGAACAAAGTTCAATCCGCTGCCTTGCGGCAACACCGTCACGTTGGACTCGGCAGCGTCGGCACGCTCGGCCGCTTCACGTTCAAGCTGCGCCAGTTCCTCTTGCAACGCTTCGAGTTCCGCTTTCATCTCGCCCGCGGATTCACGTTCCTTTTCACTGAGTGTCGGGATGACAATTTTGACTTTTTCCTGTTCAGCGAGCTGTTTTTCGATCTCCTCTTGCTCCTTTAGCAATTCCTCGAGCTGCTCGAGTGTGATGTTGAGCAACTTCTTTTCTTCTCGCAGTTGCAAGCCGGTCGAGTCGGAAACCTCGATTTCCCGCCTCAGTTCGGCGACCTCTTCGAGAGTTTCGTCGAGTTCTTTCTTGGATTTTTCGTACTGTTCGATCTGGGCAATGTCAGGCGTGTCGGTTTGTGCGAGCGCAAGCGTAGCGATCATCATGGTCAGCACCCCAATCACGCTGGCGATGATGCTGAGAAACGGAAACAGCGAGATGTCGTCGTCGGAGGTTCTTGGTCTGCGTGCCATGATTAACCTCGCCCACGTGCCCGGGATTTTTTGCCAAACCATCCGTTGCGGCTTGTTTCGGGCTGCACCGCGACTTGCTGAACGACCACTTGTTGGTCACCGAGTTTGTCGAGTACTCCACTTAGACTGGCCAAACCTGATTGCACGCCGGACAGATGATTTGAGAGCGACGTGTTGGTTTGCGAGAATGTTTCGTTGACGTGAGTTTGCAGCGTGGTGGTTTGTTCGGCCAGCGAACTGAGTGTTTGCTGGATCTTGTCCGCCGCATTTGCCATCTGATCCAACTGGGCTTGCAACCGAGCTTGTTGGTCGAGCTGTTGCTCGTGCAGCACGTTGACATGTTTTTGCTGTTGTTCTTCGATTCGCTTGTTGACTTTGTCCCAGCCCGCTGAAACCTGGTCGGTCAGATGGGTGCCGATCGTATCGAGTTTCGAGAGCCACTGTTCCATTTCGGCATGATGCGTGCCTAGCGCCTGTTCGACCGCTTGCCGGAAAACGTCGGACTCACCGCCGCCTGCGGTTGCACCACGCTCGCCGCCCCCTTCGCGTCCATCGTTCAGTCGACGCAGCAGGTTTTCGTTGCAATACTCGTCCACGTTGGTGATCACATCCTCTTCGCTTTTCTGCAGTGCCGAAGCGGGGATTTTCACCAACATACTCATGATCAACGCTAGCAGCGTGGTGTCAAACGCGGTACCGAGCCCGCCGAACACGTCCTGCAGCGCCGCCTTCATCGCATCCATGCTGCCGCCGCCACTGAGACTGGACGCCAAACTCGCGACCGCCGAGCTGACCCCCATTACCGTCCCGATGAACCCGAGGATTGGTAGTGACCAGATGAACACTTTCAAAATCGTGTAACTGCCCGCCACATTGTTGGCATCGATCGCCGATTGCGACTCCATCATTGTGACGGTTTCGGCAGCACTTTTACGGACACGAAAATGTTCGATCCCACGGACCACGCGGTTGACCAGGAACGTATCGCTGCTGGCTCCGGGAAGCTCGTTGATGTGCAGGATAAAACGGTCAATGGAAGCGACCGTTATCTCCGGCGAAACCTCGGTTGGCAACACGTCCAACAGCATCGCGTCCTTTTGCTTTTTCAGATTCAGCCACTTCAACCCCAGGATGGCAATCGCCCAGAACATCAGCAGCGTTGTCGGAAAGGGGACCGGTCCGCGCTGCCAAAACAGTTGGCCAAACGCACTGTCTTGGATCGGGTAGGTCACGCCGTACCACAGCACCGCCATGCCACCGCCGATCAGAAAGCTGAGCACCAAGCTAACGTCGCTACTGGCCGAATCACTGCTGCTGCTGAACCAGCTTTTTTCGCGTCGACGCCGTTTGACTGCTTTCTTGGCCGGAGCCGCTGCGGGTGCCACTGTTGTTTGGATTGCCGGGGTAACGGCGCCCGCAGGCTCGGAGGCGATGTCCGCTGTGGTCGTCTTCGCACGCGGTTTGCCGGATGCCGGAGTCTCGCTGATCTGGATGCCTGGGAATGCGGGTTCGGGTTCCGGCGGCGCGGTCTCGGGAATTCGCACCGTCGCTCGGCAATAAGGGCAAGCGCGACTTTTGCCAGCCAGACTTTCGGAAACCTTCAGCGATT
>NZ_JBFHFD010000161.1:0-14667 GCF_041583735.1 Novipirellula sp. | reverse complement strand
AGTTTCGAGTACTTGGGAAACTGGTATCGTTTCTCGAACGAAACCACGCGGGGGCGTGGCAGAGGTGTCAACGTGTGCCACAGCGTCACCGCATCTCCGGCCAGCACCCGGTATCGAACCGGCGTTTTTTTGATCGACAAATTGGCCGCAAATACGCTCGCAGTGGTATCGCTCAGCGAAGTTGCATTGAGTGACGTCGGTGAATCACCTGGCTGCGGGCTCAACAGTGGCGCCCGCGACAACATCACGGACTGGAATGTCTCACCCTCAACCATCCACTCGATGATCACTTGATCCTCGGCAGTTTGTCGATCGTTAGTGGTGGGCTGCGAGTCGGTTGGGGAACGGGGGAAAAGCACCTCGACGACCACGGCGACGGCATCACCTTCGGCGACATGGCGAGTTGCCGGTGTGGGCTCGACAATCCGGACCTTGATATCCGACGCCCGCTCGATCGACGCCATCGGCAACATCGCTCGCGCGATCCGGCGACCAAACTGCAACGAGGGAATCAGCGCCAACAACAAGCAAATCGCCAAAACCACGGACCCCGCGATCAACCATTTGCGGATCATTGCCAACGGAAGCAATCCGCTGACGTCCACTTTCTGTAACCGTCGCCCGACGGAGTGTTGCAATCGGTTTTGCAGTTCTAACGATCCGTTGGAAAACCGTGGGTCGGCCAGTTCGACAGCGGAAAGCAGGTCGTCGCGAACACGTGGTGCGGTCGATTCGAGTTGACGAGCAAGCTCTCGAGGGTCCTCGTGGCGAAGATGCCGCAATCCAAAAAACCAGAGCACTGCCGCAGTGATCATGTAAGCCGATAGACTAAGGATCATCCGCAATGAATCAGGCAGCAGCCAAAGATGATCCGCAATCGCAACAACAAACAAGGTACTAAAAAACGCCAACACCGCGATTGCGACGCAGCGCAACCCAATTAACCATCGTCGCCGACGCGCGAACGATTGCAGCGCCGAAGCGGTGGCGGGATCCAGTTTTAAATGATTTAGAAAGGAAGAGCCTGCTGCGGACATCGTTTACACCAACCCTGCTCGTTTACGCAACAACCATTCGGCAGTCAACAACGCGATGACGACCCAAAACCAATAGAACGACTGCCAAACCAAAACATCCGACTCAATGATCGAACCACTCGACAATGGTTTTAATTGTTCGAGCAATTGATCGGCCGAGGATTCATGGAAATACGATCCTTTTCCCGCCTGGGCAATCTGCATCAACGCATTTGCATCAAGTCCAACACGCCTGAGTTCTGCGTGGTCGGGCGTTCCCACCCAAATCGGCGTGGTAGCTTGAAGTGCGGTTGAATCAAATCCACTAGCCCGAATTCGCACTTCATACTCGCCTGGTTCTAGTGGCTGAGTTTCGCCTTGATAGGTACCGCGTGAGGGATCGTCGACCGACAATGCGACCGTGGCGACGACCCGATCCTCGGTGACCAACAAAGCATCGACGGTGGCATCGCCAAGCGGTTTACCAGACGGGCCTTGCAGCCGAACGCGAATCAGTGACGAATCACCCACCGCATATTCCACGCGATCCGTCCCCAGCGAGACAAAGGAATCGCTAGCAGAGTAGGGCGGTTGCATGACCGCACTGAGTACTTGGTTCCAAAACCGAGCATGGAGTTCGTCGGCCAATTTATAACGCCATCGCCACGATTGATCCGAGGAAACATAAAAGACGCGTCCGGCACCAAACAATCGCGTCACCAGCCATGGATTCGGTTTCCCACCGGCTTGAACGGTGTTGGCCCAGACCTCCGCACCGGCTTGCGGTTCCACTTGGTTGACATACTGAGGCGTGGGCAGTCGCGACCACCTATCGGCCACATTACTGAGCTCGGTGTTGTCGCTCTGGCGGAGCAACATCATCGGTTGTTCGCCGCCGGTTACGGTTGGCACAATCTTGCCACCGTCGATCGTTGCATCGCCTCCCGAATAGATAACGGGGATCAAATCAGACAAAAACGTCTCAACCAATTTTTGGACGCGTTGGTAACGCCCATCGATCACAATCAACCCGCCGCCGCGGCTTACAAATTGACGCAGCAACGCGGCGTCGGCATGTTTGAATTGCTCGGGGGGTAGCTCGCCCAGGATAATTGCATCGTATTGCGAGATCGCTTCGGCATCGGACGGGAATTGTCCCGCTTGATTGCCTCGCGTAATGTTGGGAATGTCGGTTCCTGGGCCGTATAAAACCGTGTCGACACGCCAAGCCGGATCACGTTCGAAAAGATTGCGCAGGTAGCGTGTTTCCCAGCGGCTCGATCCATCGAGTATCAGCAAGCGGCGATCCCGTATCGAGGCGGCAACGCGAAACGGCATCGAATCGTTCTCTGCCATGATGTTACCCGCGGCGTCCGAATCATTCGCAAAGGCATCGGATGCCGCAGCACCGTCCACCACGACACGCAAATCCAATGCGACCGCATCGCGGCTGACACCACGCACGCTTGCTTGCTGAGTGGCTTGGACTAAGGATTCGACTTCGAAATCATAGGGAACTTCGATCTCGCCCTCAGTGTCCGGAGTGATGGTGTGTTGCCACACGGTTTTGTTCTGATGTTCGATTCGCATCCCCAATGGTTTGCCGGTCATCCCAAACTGCTTGACGATGATCTTTCCGGAAAGTCGCCCATCGGCAGCGACCGAATCAGGACGAATCACCTGTGATACGCCGACGTCGACTGGCTCGTCTTCCGATCCCATGCCGAGCGTCATCACCTGGGTTGCGGACGATCCAATCCGTCGAGCCGCGTCGACGGGCGACGGGCCAAGATTGTGGCGACCTTCGCTGAAGATCACGATCGCCGAACGCATTCGGTTTGGTTCCGTGTCGTTTTCGCCTTCGCTTGCGTTTGCGGGTTTATTCGCATTGTTTGCCGGCTTGCTTCGGATCGCGTCGTCCTGATTTTGCACGCTAGCAGCGTCAAGATTTTGCACGCCAGCGGCATCAAGATCGACCGTCGCAGCGGAGACCGCGGACGCCAAATTGGTGCGGCGGTCCTCGGCGATCAATTGCAGTGCCGTTTCAAGCGGCTCTTCGTCACGGTTAGACCACAACGGTACCGCCGCTGCCGAACCGAAGCCGATCACTTCGATGTCATGCGTTTCGCTTAGTTGGTCAACCAATCCTGGATGCTCCGGCGTTCCCACCAACAGACGCGTCGCTCGGCGGATCCGCGACTCCGACGCATCGGATCCCGTGCTGTCGGTAATCGACATACTGGCCGATGTATCGATCGCAAACGTGACTTTTCCCAATGTGCCAATCTCTTGGCGGCGATGCCAAACCGGCCCAGCGAGAATAAAGATCACCAACGCGACCGCGGCCGCACGAAGTGCCGGTAACAGATACGAATAGGGACTCGCCATCGTGCGGGTTTCACGAGCGTAGAACCACATCACGGCAAAGGCCGCAGCGAGCGCCATCGCCAGCACCACACCGCCAGGCAAATCACCGGCGAAACGAATCGTAGGCATGAACTCCATTACGCGATGCTCCCGTGATTCTTGTGCACGATTTGCTGCTGCACCACCAACTCGAGAATCATCGCGATTAAGAGTGCGAACAGGAACCAACGCCAAATTTCGCGACCATACCGCCGATTTTGTTCGGCGGATTCGATCGAATCGAGATCCGCGTGTAGCGTCGCGCCGATCATCTCAGCCGCTGCGACGACCCGTTCAGGTTCCGTGTCACGCAACTGGGATTCCTCGGCGGGAACTTCGGCAACGCGGACCGTCGACGTCACAACACGCTCGCCGTCGGCTTGCCGGCGGATTTGCCGAAAACGATAAACCCCCGCCTGGCGGGTCTCGGCCCATACCAATTCAGTCGCTTCGTCCGCTTTCCAATCCGATGGCAGCGGAATCGTGGTTTCGCTCGAGCGCGGTGGTTGAACCGTGAAGATCGGTGGTTCCGCATCGGAATCCGCCGCAACTTGGCCTGCAGCCTGCTTCGCTTTCGTTTTGGACGGATTGCTTTTGGCATCCGTCGATTCGGATTCCGACACCACGTCATCGTTCTGTTGAAACTCGTCCAACGAAACAATCATCGGCTCGCCCGTGATCACGGTCGTGGCTCGACCGCTGCCGATCAAATCGAGTGCGAGCTGCTGCATCATCGGCAAGTAGATGCGTCGTAGCGGAAGCGATGTCCATGAATCATCCGCAGGTATCGCGAACTGGACCACACGTCCTCTGCCACGCTGCGCCGATACGACAAGCGGATCGCCGCTGGACATCGACATCAGCACGATCGAATCCGAGTCGGAGGGTGCCTTCGCATTGTCGTTCTTGCCCTTGCCGTCTTGAATGACGCGAGCTTGAATGACGCGAGGAATCAGTTTTCGATACGCAAACACGTCCACGCCGGATAGCGGACGTTGGTCGCCGGGAGCGAGCCGAGCCCAAGGCGTGTATTGCGAATTTAAATTTCCGATTCGCATCGGTGTTTCGGTATCGCTATCGGGGCTACCGATAATCACATCGAGTTGTGCGGGAAGCGGCATTTCGCCCTCACCGGACTTCCACGATTTGATGTACTCGGCTTTCGTCAAATTCACGCCATCAAACAATACCAACGAACCGCCGTTGTAGACAAAGTCAGCAATTTTGACTTGTTGTTCGTCGCTGAGTGAGCCGACGTTGGCCAACACGACAATATTCGGGGGTTGCTCGCTCATCCGTTTTAGCAGTTCGGATTCCGAAATCACCGAGGCTCGTACCGCATCGACTTGGTCTTGCTGGGCAAAGGCAAACGGGCTTAACGCAATTGCCAAGAAATCGGTTTCGCCCGAAAGGGGCTCTTTCCCAGGTTGCCCATCCACCAACAACACATCGATTTCGCGAATCACCTCGACGGCAACACTGCGTCGATTGTCCTCAAGCAGCGCGTCGGGGTGCTCGACTGTCACTGCCACTTCATGGATCCCCGAACTGGTAAACGCCGCAGTGTGGTTGATCATGGATGTCGAACGTGCCGCGACCGAGACCAAGCCCGCCTCTGCGTTGACGCCATCGATCGACCAAGTCACCCGTGCATCGCTGACCGCTTTGTCACTTGCGTTGCGAATCCGCGCGGAAAACGTGGTACGGCGATCAGGCACCAACGCAGGCGACATGGTTTCAATCGAATCCACGGATAGATTTTCCCGAGCGTTTAGCGTGCCTCCGATATTCAAAAAATGGATGGCGGGGCGTGCAAGATCGCTTGGCGAAGCCTGCATCAGCGTTTTTAATCCCTCCAGTGACGCATCGTTGACATTGCAGCTCTGGAAATCGGAAACAACCAAAACTTGACGTTCGAGGTGCGACCCATTGTCTGCCGCTGCGATCCCCGCACGGACGACTTTGGCAAGGTCGAAGGGACCGGAGGAGGCGGTCAAACGGCGAAGTCGGTCTCGTGCGTCATTGGTTCCCATCGTTGCTCGGCCTGCCGTCGACGCGACGGAGTGAATTTCGCTGGCAGGCATCCAAATGATCTCGTCTCGCCGTGACAAGTTGCCGAGATAATCGCCAAGTTGACTTTTGATGCGGTCAACGTTGGATACGCCCGATTCGTCTCGCGCCGCCATGCTAAGCGAATCGTCGATGATCATCACAACGGTTTGTGCCGTATCGCCTGGCAAGGCCCGGCAACCGGTCAACAGCGGTAGCGACAAGCAAAATGCTAACAGGATGGGCAGCAAACATCGCAGTAACAGCAGTAAGAGATGCATCCACTGGATTCGTCGTCGATTGATCCGTACGACAGGCTCCAGCAAGTGCATTGCCCCCCACTGGATCGTTTTAAACTTGCTTCGATACAGTAAGTGGATCGCTAACGGGATGGTGAATGCAAGAGCACCAAACGCTAGCAGGCCGTTTAAGAACATCATGACAATTGCCTCCGCAAGGCAACGTATTGATGTAACGCTTCATCATACAATTGATCGGTGCGGATGCTGACCAAGTCGACGCGATGTCGACGGCAAATGTCACGCAATTGCGTGTTGTGTTTTTCGAGTCGTTCGAGGTAGGCCTTGCGAATCGAAACCGCGTCGACGGTTTGGTCGTCAGCACGCTCTTCGAGATCGTGAAATTGAACGCGTCCGGTGAACGGAAAATCCACTTCGTCGGGATCCAGGATATGAAAGAAGATCACTTCATGTTTCCGCGATCGGATTTGTGCCAACGACCGGTTCAACGAATCCAGGTCGCCCATAGCGTCCGATAGAATCACGATCAAGCCCCGGCGTCCGAGTTTCGGAACCAACATGCTGATCGCGCCGCCGAGATCGGTTTCGAGCCCCGAGGGGGGGCCGCTGATCGCCTCGATTACCAATCGCAAATGCGAAGGACGACCGCGGGTCGGGACCATGGTTCGTGGACGATCGTCAAACGTGATCACCCCCGCCGCATCTTGTTGACCGAGCATCAAATAGGCTAACGACGCCCCCAGTCGCTGAGTGTATTCGTCCTTGCTGAGCCCATTGGATCGCTCGCCGCGATACATCATCGAACCGCTGCGGTCGACCAACAAGGTGCAGCGCAGATTCGTCTCTTCTTCGTATTCGCGGATGTACAGCCGATCGCTCTTTCCAAATGCTTTCCAATCGATGTTTTTGAGTTCGTCGCCGGGGACATATTGACGGTGTTCTTTGAACTCGACACTAAACCCTTTGTGTGGCGATCGGTGTCTTCCGGAGCAAAACCCTTCAACGATCTGGCGTGCCAACAACTGCAAGGCAGCGACGCGTGAAAGTTCGCGAGGGGTGACCAGATCCAGGATTCGCATGGACGTTGATACCAGTGGGGTGGGAGCTCAGGACCGTGGCAAACTTCGATTTGACTTCAGATTTGACTTCAGCGGGGGGCAATCTCGGGGGGCGACACACCCAAAACAAGTCGTTTAATGGTGATCTCGCCCCATTATATACAGGATTGCATGGCAAGTTGCGCCCGGTGATTGATTGCATTTTAGCCTACCCGTATGGTGGCAAACGCGTTACTTTTAGGCCTAGCCCCGGTAATTACTCGACTCGATCTCCTTTTTCCACGTCGCTCACTCTCATGCTGCAGAAAAAACGCGTTGCGTTGATGATCGAAACTTCAACCATTTACGGGCGGGAATTGCTAAAAGGGGTGATCCGGTTCCGGCAAACGCATCATGATTGGTCAATCTTTCTTGAACAGCGTGACCTCACCGCCAAACCGCCGGCGTGGTTGGCCGATTGGAAGGGTAACGGGATCATCTCGCGAGTCACCACGCCCGAGTTTGCCAAGGCGGTCAGGAAAAGTGGCATCCCGATCGTCGAATTGACCGATCGTGGACAAGACTATGGGTTTCCGGTGATCCGTAGCGATGACGACGAAATCGCACGATTGGCAGCGGAGCATCTGAACGAACGGGGGTTCCAGAATTTCGCCTACTGCGGATTTCAATACGAAGAGTGGTCGACGCGACGTGAAAAATCATTTGCGAGTCACGTCGCCCAGCCCGGCAAAGAATGCGCGGTCTATCGCTCTGTCTGGCAAGGGCCCGAAGCCAGATCGGCCGAAGACGAGCGGACCGAACTGGTTCGTTGGCTCAATACGCTTCCGCTGCCCGTCGGGATCTACTGTTGTAGTGACGTGCGGGGCCAGCAAGTTCTCGAGGCTTGCGCTCAAGCGGAGCTGGTGATCCCCGAAGAAGTCGCGGTGATCGGAACCGATAACGACAGTGTGATTTGCGAATTATGTGATCCGTCGATGACCAGCGTGATCCCAAACGCTGAAGAGACGGGGTTCCAGGCCGCCAGTTTGCTGTCGCGATTGATGGAGGGCGAGAAGCCTGATGAATTGCTGCACGTGGTTCGCCCCGTCGGAATCGAAGTTCGGCAATCGTCCGATATCGTTGCCATCGATGACCCCTCGATCGCGACCGCGCTTTCCTATATTCGTGAAAATGCTTGTAACGGAATCACCGTCCAAGACGTGATCGCGCACTCGGGCTTGTCTCGCAGTACGCTGGAACGCCAACTCCGCAAACTGCTCAGCCGATCACCACAGCAAGAGATCCGGCACGTCCAAATCAAACGGGCCCGTCAATTGTTGATGGAAACCGATCTGCCCATGGACCGCATCGCGGCGCTCTGCGGTTTCGACCATCCGGAATATATGCATGTCGTGTTTCGCCGCGAGACCAATATGACCCCAGGCCAATACCGGCGAAATCTTCGCACAACGAAATAAAGACGCGGCCAAGGCAATGTTTGCTGCGCCCGCTAGCGAAACCTACCCAAGTTCACTTTGACCAACTTCACTTCGAGACGAGTATTCCTTTAAACATGTCCGTCAACATACAAGCGATCTACACTGGTAACCTCGGCGTCCGCGCGACTCACGGCCCTAGCGGCAACCAACTGACCACCGATGCTCCGGTAGATAACGGCGGGCAAGGCACGAGTTTTTCGCCGACCGATTTGGTCGCCACGGCACTGGGAAGTTGTGTGTTGACGATTCTGGGGCTTGTCGCGCAACGGCACGAGATCGATTTGACCGGGACCAAGGTCAGTGTGACCAAAGAAATGGTCGCTCAACCGGTCCGCCGTATCGGACGGTTGGAAACGACGGTGACCGTGCCTGCCGGATTGGTCGACGATCCGGCAATGCGAGACCGATTAGAGGCGGCGGCGAGAAAGTGTCCAGTCCACCAGAGTTTGCATACCGATATCGATGCGCCGATCACCTTTATCTACGAGTGAGATTGTTGCCCCGTGATTTCGCTCAGGTGCTCGCTTTCGCCCGCACCGCCGTCCCTGGGGTCAACGTGTCGCTGGGATAGACGATCACCTCGTCATTCACGTTCAATCCCTCGATAATTTGTGTCTGCGATTCATTTTGCAATCCGATGGCAACGGGCTGTAGATTCGCTTTGCCCTCCACCATGGTCAAGACGTGCCATTTCCGTTGATGGCGAAACAAGGCACTATTGGGTATCAATAAGACGTCGGATAGTTCGTTGACGACGATGCGAGTTTCGACGCGGTAGCCGTCGCCGAGCGACGCAATGCGATCGGGCGGTTCGTCAAAGTCGGCGATGACGTTAACGCGTTGCTCTTCCACCCCGAGTGACGAAATTTTTGTAAATGCCCCCGGTTCAATCACTCGCACATAACCGTTCAGCGGCGACTCGCCCCCCCAATGTTCGATTGTCAATTTAGCACCGGGTTTAATTCGCACCGCATCCGTGGATAGCACATCGATTTCGATTTCCAAGTTACGTGGGTCTCCCAACTCGATCAGCGGCGTGCCCACCGCAACCACTGCGGAACTTTGTTGTATCACGCGCAGAACGCGGCCGGTGATCGGCGACATGATCTCAAACGGGACCACCGAGGTGTCGTTATGGGTATCGGCGAACTGCTCGACCGCCGCTTCAGCCATCGCCAATTCAAAGTTTGCGATTTCCACATCAAACCTCGCCGTCTTGATCGCTTGTGTTGTCGCAAGTTGTTCGGTTTTCGCGATGTCGTACTCACTTTGCGAGATCGCATTGGAAGGACGCAGTCGTTGGGCCCGCTCAAATCTGGTGATCGCTAACTCGTTATTGATGACCGCTTGTTCGCTTGCCGATTCGGCGCGCTGCAGTGCCGCCCGAGCCGCCTGGACCCGCGCGGTCGCTTCTGCTTGAGCCCGGGCGTCCAAAAACGCAGGCACGCTCGGTAAGATAACCGCCAACAAAGTTTCTTCGCTGCAATGGTCCCCCGCGTCAAGTTCGATCCGGGAAACGCGGCCCATCACAGGGGCCGAGACAATGTATTTCTCGCGAATACGTGTCTTGCCATCCTCCTGGACCGTCACCTGCAGGGTTCCGATGACAGCCGTTGCGGATTCGACCTCGATCGGTTTCGGGAACATCGCGAAAATCGATGCCATGATCGCGGCGACAATCATGATTCCCCACAGCAGCGTCTTTAACGAAAACTTCATGTTACTCTCGTGTCTTTAGCACGCCGACTAAATCCAAATGGAAAATGCGCCGCTGGACCACCCATCCCGATAGAAACGTGGCGGTAACGACGACCGCACAGGCCAGTGCATACGTATCACGGCTGATCACCAAGGGGATGCGATAGTTATCGGTGTCCAGCCCGCTGGCCATCAGACCGGCCAAGCCGTATCCAATCCCACATCCAAGCGGGAGCGCCACCAACGTGAATAGAGCGATTTCACCTAGCAGCACCATTGAAACCTCGCCTCGCGTAAACCCTACCACACGCATGGTCGCAAGGTCACGACTGCGTTCGGACAACGAGATCCGTGCGCTATTGTAGACGACGCCCATCGCGATCACAGCGGCAAAGAAAATGATGAACGACCGCATCACCAAAATGTTTTCCGCGACCGTTTGACGAAAACTGTTTAACACCGCGTCCTTGATCGTCACGCTTGCGACCCCGGGACGACGTTCGAGCTCGGCAAACACATCATCCAATTGATTGGAATCGACTTTCAAAAACGCTCCCGATGCTACATTGGATTCTTTCAACATCGCATGCAATTGTTGCTTGTTGATATACGCATTGATTCCTGCATATTCCTCGACCAATGCGGTAACTTCGATGGTCAACGTTGGCCGTTTGTCTTCGAGCACCTCGATGGTGACAAAGTCACCTCGATGTACTCCGAGCAAACGGGCCAGTTTCGTGTTCAGCATCACGCCAAATTCGGGCACCACCACCGCTTTTTCAGTTTTGTCAAGCAACCGATACAGCGCCGCATCACGCTCAAGCCCCATCAAACCGATTCGCCGTGATCGGTTCTGGAAATGAATTCGAGTGGCGACGCTGCGAATCGTTTCACTGTCCAACACGCCGTCTAAATTGCGGACCTCGTACATCACCGACGCGGTCGCGGGTTCGACGAATGTGACCATCAAATCTTGACGTTGTGCCAGACGGAACTGGAAATGCATCATGTAGTTCATCGCATCAAGCGAGAAACTTCCCAGCACCATTACAGCTGCGGCCATCGCAATCCCCACCACCGATAATCCTGCTTTGATTGGATAGCGAGCGACGTTACGCAAAATCATTCGCATCTCTGCGGGTAGTTTCTCTCGTGGAAGGATTCGTTCTAACAGAGTCGGTTTGAATCTTGGCGGAGGCTCGGGACGCATCGCCTCGGCGGGCGGCAAACGAATGGCCTTGCGAACCGAAACCCATGTGCCCAGACAAGCGGCAGTCGTTGTCAGCAAAAATCCCAAGGCGATCGACATCGCATCGACATTGATCGTTAACGTTGGAAATTTGTAAAATTCGCCGTACATACGGGTCATGCCCGACGCCATCCATAACCCAAACGCGGTTCCAAGCACGGTACCGCTGACTGAAATCAACAGCACGAAGTTCAAGTAATGCAACCCGACTTCGACGTTGGTATAGCCAAACGCTTTGAGTGCGGCGATTTGCTCGCGCTGCTGAATGATGATCCGAGAAACGACGATGTTTAATAGAAACGAAGCGACGGACAGAAAAATCGCCGGTGCCATGATTGCCATCGCACGCAATTGCTTCAATTCATCCGACAGATATTGGTGCGAAATCTGCTCGCTGCGGTCGTATCCACCCACACTGCCGTACGGTTTCAGAAGTCGATCGAGGTGATCGATCACTTCCTCGACATTGCTGCCGTAGGCCAATTTGATCGCGACACTATTGAAGGCACCGCTCATATCGAAGGCGGCTTCGAGATCGCGCTCGTTCATCCAGAACACGCCGAAACGTTTATTGTCAGGCATGATACTGCCTGGCTGAATTTGCATCACGTATTCGGGTGACAGCGCGACGCCCACGATTTTTAACGTTTGCCGCTTGCCATTGATCACCGCACTGACCGCATCGCCTGCGACAAATCCGTGCGCGTCGGCAAACACCTCGGATACAACCACTTCGCCCGTTCGCTCGGGCTCGATCATCCGGCCACGCGAAATGTAGACTTTGTTCAGCAGGCACTCGCCGGAATCCGGGACCGAGATCAATCTGGCCGTCGCCGGTTCGGTCATCTCAGGAACATCCAACAGGACATCAAAAACTAAACGTGTCTCGACCGCCGCGATACCGTCGATCTGACGAATGCGTGACAGTACCGCGTTTGGACTGCGGCGTGTTTGCGAAAAAACGTCGGCAAAGCGGAAATCGCGATAGAATGTTTCTTTGCTGGTTTGTAGCGAATGGTACGCACACATCGACATCACAAAGGTTGCCACCCCCGCAGCGATCACACAGAGGATGGCAAACACTTGCCCCTTCATGTGGAACAAATCACGCACCAATTTTTGATCAAGCTTCCGCATCGTTTACCACCGCAACTCCGAAGCGTCGATTCGCTCGGTATTGTTTTCGATCCCGGCGATCATGCCATCGGATAACGAGATCACGCGGTCGGCCATCTGAGATATCACGGCATTGTGGGTGATCACGGCGGTGGTTGTCCCCAATTCGCGATTGATACGCGAGATTGCTTCGAGTACCAAGATTCCCGTTTGCACATCCAACGCGCCGGTCGGTTCGTCACACAACAGCACCGTGGGCTTCTTGGCAATCGCGCGTGCAATCGCCACTCGCTGCTGTTCCCCACCCGATAATTGAGCAGGAAAATGATTGGCGCGGTCCCTCATCCGAACCATGTCCAAAGCGTCCATCGCATCCATCGGCGACTTGGCGATCTCGGTGATCAGTTCGACGTTCTCGCGAGCGGTTAAGCTGGGGATCAAATTATAGAACTGAAAAACAAACCCGACATGGTCACGGCGGTAACGTGTGCGGTCGGTGTCGTTGGCCCCAGTCAGTTCATGGGAGTGGTAATGAACGCTGCCGGAGCTTGGCACGTCCAATCCGCCCAGGATGTTCAAGAGCGTCGACTTTCCACTTCCAGACGCCCCGAGCAATACGACGAATTCATGCTCATAGAGTTCAAGATTAATCCCCCGCAGTGCCTGGACCTGCACTTCACCCATGTCATAGACCTTGGTGACGTTGCAGACGCGGAACATGGCGTGTTGGGTCGAGGTCAAGTCATTCATTTTCATCATCACTGAGAATTCAGCCGCCAAGACTACTATCAAGCTAGTCACTTCGGTTCACTGCTGATCGCTGACTCGATTCACATAAACGCAACCGTAGAATACAATCGTAACAGACACACGTCACTGCGGCGTGCATGCCATCGTTATCGCACCTTATCACAGCACCTCAACCATTGCACCTCATCTCGAGTCTTGAATGTCGAATCGACGAAGGCGACGGAACTCTTCGAGTACTGAGTCGCCCCGCACTGAAAATCTGCTCGCCGCTGGTCAACAATCCGATTTGCAATGGTTGGGTGTGCCGTGTTGGACGCTGTTGACCGGAATTGGCGTGCTCGCGTTTATCCTGCGTTGGATATGTCTTACTGAAACCGCCGCGATCGCTTCGACCCAACAATTGCTCGGTGACGCCGCAACTTATTATGCGTGGGCCGAGAAAATTGCGGCGGGATCTTGGTATGGTGACACCACGTTTTATCAAGCGCCGCTGTATCCTTATGTCCTTGGAATCCTGATCAAATTCGGCGGGGTCGCGGTGCCCGGGATCCGTTTCACGCAAGCGATTCTCGGTTCACTTGCTTGTGTGTTGTTAGCCGCAAGCACCAAGAAAGTGTTCGATCTGCGAACCGCCGTCGTGGCGGGAGTGATGATGGCGACCTATTCGCCAGCGATCTATTACGACGGGATTGTCCAAAAAACCTCGCTGGCCTCGTTCCTATTGTGCGGTCTGTTATGGGCAAGCCTTTCGATTCAATCGCGTCTGTTTGTTTCGAGTGGCCTCGTCAATGCAAATCCATTATCCAAAAGTCGTGACGAAGCGTCCCAGGTCGCATTTACGCCCAAATTCCCCAAGGGGATCGTTTTTCTGTTCAGTCTCGTTGCGGGGCTGTTTTTAGGACTGCTGGTGCTGACTCGCGAAAATGCGTTGCTCTGGATTCCGCTGTTTCCGATTTGGATGATTTGGCTTCCGTCGTCGTTCTCGCGACGCCAGCGATTCGCACTGGCTGGCACTATGATCCTCGGACTTGCCATGGTGCTGGTGCCTGTCGCTGCTCGCAACGGATCGCTCGGTGGCGAGTGGTCGCCGACCACCTTTCAAGCCGGCCCGAACTTCTATATCGGCAACAATGCCAGCGCCTCGGGAATCTATGAACCGCTCGTACCAGGTCACGAAACCCCCGTTTATGAACGAAGCGACGCCCATCGATTGGCCGAACAGGAAATGGGGCGTGAGTTGACCGCACGCGAAGTTTCGCGGTTCTGGTTCGCAAAGTCCTGGAGTGAAATTCAGCAATCTCCGGTCGCGTGGATCTCACTGCTGTTTCGCAAAACGGCAATGGTTGTCAATCATTTCGAAGTCCCTGATGTCGAAAGCCTGTTTATTCACCAACAGTATTCGGTGGTGTTAAAGCTGTTTTCGTTTTGGCAGTTCGGTCTACTCGCGCCATTGGCAGCAATTGGAATCGTGATGACTCGCAACCGCTGGAAAGAGCTGACGCTACTATACGCATTGATCTCGATCATGGTCGTCGCGATCGTCGGCTTCTTTATTCTCGGTCGCTACCGATTTCCGCTGGTCCCACT